>SCSR01000103.1 GCA_004297575.1 archaeon | reverse complement strand
ATTTGGACAAGGCAGTTAAGATGATTGGCGAAGCTGCAAAGAAAGGCGCGCAGATAGTATGCCTGCCAGAATTGTTTAGTTCGCTGTACTTTCCAAAGGAAAAGGAATCGAGTGTTCAAGCTGAACCAATTCCTGGACCGACATCTGAAAGATTATCAAAAATTGCCAAACAGAATAAAGTTGTCATCGTAAGCGGTTCGATATACGAGAAAGATGATGACAAGTCTTACAATACGTCTGTAGTTTTTGATGAGAACGGAAAGATTGTTGGGAAATACCGCAAGGTCCATATCCCGCAGGATTCTGGATTCTACGAGCAGGATTACTTCGATGCTGGAAACAGTTATCATGTGTTTGATACCAAGTATGGGAAAATCGGCGTGCTGATATGTTTCGACCAGTGGTATCCGGAACCTGCAAGAGTCAGCAAGCTAATGGGTGCTGACATAATTTTCTATCCTACAGCAATCGGCACGATAAACGGAGTGGAACAGACTGAAGGCAATTGGCAGGAAGCATGGGAGAACGTGCAGAAAGGGCATGCGATTGCAAACAGTGTCATCGTGGCAACAGCCAACAGAGTTGGGACAGAAGGTGACACGAACTTTTGGGGAGGCTCGTTTGTGGTTGACCAGTTTGGAAAGACATTAGTGCATGCAGATGACACAGAAGGGGTGTACATGGCTACATGTGATTTGAATCTCGCAAAGGATGTTGAAAAAGGCTGGGGTTTCTTGAAGAACAGAAGGCCAGACACTTATCACAGGTTAGTTGGATGACGATTCCTTTCAATCTTGGATATAGGATGCCCGCAGAATGGGAAAAACATGAAGCAACATGGTTGTCATGGCCAAAGGATCCGGATACATTTCCGAAAGGTATAATCGAACAGGTCGAGCAGATTTATGCAACAATGATACTAGCCCTCGCGCAGGGTGAAAGAGTGAATGTGCTTGTTGACGACAAGCGGATGGAAAAAAGAGTATCATCATTGCTTGGAAACACTACAAACGTAAAATTCCATCGAATAAAATCAGTTGACGTATGGATGAGGGATTATGGTCCGATTTTTGTCACAAACAAGGATGTGGCGATAACAAAATGGATTTTCAATGCATGGGGAAACAAGTACGACGATTTGTTGCCCGACAACGATGCTGGCATGCAAATTGCAAAATCAATTGGCATGAACATTTTTGAGCCGGGAATTGTTTTAGAAGGCGGGTCGATAGACACGAACGGGCAGGGTGTATGCATCACAACCGAACAGTGCTTGCTGAACAAGAACCGAAACCCGCAACTGAGCAAGGAACAGATTGAATGCTACATGAGAGACTATCTCGGATTTACGGATGTCATCTGGCTGAAGGAAGGCGTGGCTGGTGATGATACCGACGGTCATGTCGATGATATTGCCAGATTTATCAGTGAAGACACAATCATGTGCATGGTGGAGGAAAATCCAGAAGATGGGAACTACGATGCGTTGAAGAAAAATTTCGAATTGCTGAAGAATACGAAATTCAATATCATCCCCATTCAAATGCCGAGGAGGATAGACTGTCCTGATAGAAGGCTGCCTGCCAGTTACGCAAATTTCTACATAGGCAACGCCGTAGTCTTAGTGCCAATATTCAACGACAAGAACGACAATAAAGTCATTGCAGTTCTTGAGAAAGCTTTCCCTGACAAGAAGATTGTAGGAATGAATTGCGAAGCCCTAGTCTACGGCTTTGGTGGAATACACTGCGTGACACAACAGCAACCAAGCCGAGTGGTGAAAAAGTGACTTATACCACCAGCCTAATTGTAAAGGCATGAACACAGGCCTCATCGCAATAGGCATTGCCGTCATTGCAATAACGTTCATAGGGCTAAATTTTGTAATCGATGCACAGCAAAGGAACAGCATCGGGTTGTCCAGCGAGTTCTGCGGATCAGTCTTCGGCCAGATTGGTGGCGCACTGTCTCCAGGGTATGCGGAGGAGTGCAGAACTAAACAGGTGCAAGCACAACTCTTGTCCATCGAGTCGTTGCTCTATCTTGCAGGCGCAGTCATCATAATAGCCGGGATTGCGTTGCCGCCAACCGAAACAGTCCATATAGTAAGGGAAACCAGAAGGTAATGCCAAGCGTGGAGCATCAAGCCGGTTTGTCAGAGTTTGAGCGATTTCTCTATTTTATTTACAACTGACGTAACATCACGGTTTATCTCGTTCTCCCAGAACCTCAGGACTTTCCAGCCAGCCATCTCTATCAGTTCCTGCCTTTCCTTGTCCTCCAGCCGTTTCATTTTCTGATACCTGCTGAGCTTTTTGTATTTCTTCGGGTTGACATGCCAATAATCGCCGTCACATTCTACTATGAGGCGTGACCTCGGGAACGCGAAATCAGCGACAACGCCGTCCATGACCTTGTATTGGTACTTGAAACCAATCTTCCGTTTCCTCAGCTCCTCCAGCATCTTTATCTCGATTGAGGTCGGGACGGCGAGAAACATCTGGAAGTTTTCACCTTTCGATTGGATAAAGGTTTGCGTTAAATATTCTGGCAGGCTATAATGTAATATGAAAAGTCATGGCTGGATGTTGGACGTGTCTGACCTGAGCGTGAAACTCAGGGGCGTGCAGATTCTTGACAATGTGAGTTTCAAAATCAAGAAAGGTACAACCGTAGCGATTATCGGTCCGAATGGCGCTGGCAAGACGACATTGTTCAAGGCGCTGCTGAAACTAGTTCCGTACAAGGGCAAGATAACATGGAACAAGAAGGTGAAGATCGGTTATGTTCCGCAGAATCTTTCCATCAGCGGTATGCCTCTTTCGGTCAGGGAATTTCTGTTGTTCAAGCATGCAGAGAACATCGAAGAGACGCTGGAGCTGGTGGGGTTGGAAAATGAAGTTCTTGACAAAAGAGTGGACGTGTTGTCAGGCGGGGAATTCCAGAAAGTGTTGATTGCATGGGCGATAATCGACAAGCCGGACATGCTTCTGTTTGACGAGCCGACGACCGGTGTGGACGTGGGCAGCGAGGAAATCATTTACGAGATGCTCAACAGGCTGGAGAGAGAGACTGGGATGACAATATTACTGATAACGCACAGCCTGCATGTGATCAAGCACTACTCTGATTACGTGCTGGCACTGGACAAGGATGTGACATTTTTCGGGGAATCAAGGAAGATAGCAGAACCATCATTGCTCAAGGATGTTTATGGAAGCCACTCGCTTTTCGAGCATCACAGGCATGGTGCATGAAATGATAGACACGTTTACGCTCAGCTTGATGACAGGAATTTTCGTAGGAATATCCTCCGGTTACATAGGCTCGCTGATGGTTTTGAAGAAGATGGCACTGGTCGGAGACGCATTGTCACATGTAGCGCTTCCTGGCTTGGCGTTGGGAATGCTGTTCAACTTCAACCCATTCATCGGCGGGTTTGCGTTCCTTTTCTTAGCCGCACTTGCGACAGGATACCTGGAAAGGATTACGAAGTTGTCGATGGAAGCGATCATAGGAGTATTGTTCACATTGTCATTGGCAGTGGGTATTTTGATTACGCCAGAGGCTGAATTGCTGGAAGCGTTGTTCGGGGATATCACCAATATAAACATGGTTGATACTGCCATAGCCGCAGCCATTTCTGTTTTCGCAGTCATCGTCGCAAGGCTAATCTACAACAAGATTGTGCTGAGCACTATATCTGAAGAGCTGGCAGTTTCCAGAGGCATCAATATCCAGCGAGTGAACATAATTTATCTCCTGCTTGTCGCGCTGGTGGTTGCTGTTGGGATTAAGATTGCTGGGACATTGCTTGTCGGCGCGTTGGTGGTTGTGCCAGCTGCAGCAGCAAAGAATGTCAGCCCGAACCAGCGAAGGTATGCTGTGTTGAGTGCTGCTTTCGGTGTGGCAAGTTCTATATCTGGAATCATATTGTCATCATACCTTGGTCTGCATGCAGGTCCGCTGATAGTCCTGTCAAGCATCATAATCTTCTTTGCAACCGTGCCTGCCAGACGATTGAGATAAACGATATTTAAAACACACATGGCAATTAATTAATCACGCAGGGGTCGCCTAGCTCGGCAATGGCGCCAGCTTGAGGTGCTGGTAGGTTAGTCCTTTCGTGGGTTCAAATCCCACCCCCTGCACTAACCACTCTGCAATTAGGAACGAAATAGAAATTGTTCTTGACACATATAGGCTGGTGAAAGATAGACTCAAACAGATAGTATCTGGTGCACTGTTAACGGCTGCAGGAGTGTCCGAACTGTACAACGTACTGTATGACAAACAATTTTTCGCAAAGATAGAGCCTTTGGGAGACAAGGGATACCATCTGTCGACATCTTACGCGTTGGCTACAGTAGGTGACAATTTCCTGAGAAGGTATACCCAAAGGAAGTGGCTTGTAAAGGGATTGGTGATCGGAGGCGTGGTGGCTGCAGGGGTACTGAAGGAAGTTTGGGACAGCTATCGCGGCGATAGTGCTGACCCGCTTGATTTTGCAGCTGACATATCAGGCATAATTGCGTATACAGCCGGGGACACACAGCCTTGATTTTGCCATTAATCAATAGTGAAATGGACTAAAAGCAGCGTGTTTATATGTCGGGAATTGGAATTTCTATACATGGCTCAATCAACAGTAATAGCAGTAGGAGCCGCCTTCGTAGTAACTGGACTTCTTGCTTACCTAGGTCAACCAGCAGCGCTGAGTTCGATCGTAGCAGGAGTCGTTGCTATCGCAGTCGGTTACGCTACAAAGAACATGAAAATATAAATTTCAAAAAAGAGTTTTTTTCTTTTTTAATTTTACCTCAGGGCTACAGCAGTGACCTGTTCTATCGAACTCACTTCTCTTACGCTCAACCCGGGAACGCTTACTGACTCGTTCACTGGGACTAGGAAGGTTGTTGCGCCAAAATCCTTCGCAGCCTGCGCCTTGCTCTTCACCCCTCCCACGGGACCGATCAAGCCGCCCTGCTCTATTGTGCCAGTGACAAGGACGCTGCTGTCGAGCGTCTTGTTCTCCAGCGCCGCCGTGATCAACGTGGTGATGGCTGCGCCTGCTGATGGGCCGTCTATGGTGACAATGCCTGAATCTTCGTACAAAAAGCTGACATCAAAGTCCTTTTCCGTCACATCTGTCATTGCCAGGGCGCCGGCAATGAACACAGCCTGCCTTATCGAGTCCTGTGTGGCTCCCATCAGTTCCACATTCTTGATGTTCACCGAAACCAATCCGGTGCCGTCAGTCATCTTGACCTCTATAGGAGTGACAACACCTGTCCCATCATGCCTCACCGCGAGCGCATAGTATCTCTTGACAACAGGCTGAAGACTGGCAATCTGGCTCTGCGCCATGCCCAGCCTTTTCCCGAGCTGGTCAATGGTGGACTGTTTTGCATCCAGCTCTGCCTTGACGTCTGACATTGTTGATGTAAGGTTATTGATGGTCTGTGTCTTGGAGCCGATGTCGGCACGCAATGCGTCAATGGACTGTCCCTGCTGGACTGTCTGGAAGTAAAGCTGATATGAAAAATAGGTAGTGGTTCCTGCAATCACGGATAAAACCAATATTGCAACCAAAAATTTGGTGTTGTCTTGCCTAGCTATCGAAATCGCCTATAACAGATTTGAATTGATTAACTAAAATGTTTCAGTTACGCATGTTTGGCCCGTTTATTCTATTATTAAATATTTGAAATTCGAATTAAAAGCAGTTATGGAAGAAAAACAGGACATGATTTTCAGGATATCCAAGTATATCCCAAGTGTTGAGAAGCCGCTGTATAAGCACAGCATAAACGAGAAGCTCAAATGGACAGGCCTTGCACTCATCGCATATCTTGCATTGTCTTCCATCACTGTATACGGCATTGCTCCGCAGACGTTCGAACAGTTCAGGTTCCTGGAAATCGTGCTCGGTTCCAAGTTCGGAAGCATCATGACGCTGGGTATCGGGCCTCTGGTGACTGCGGGAATCATACTCCAGCTGCTGGTAGGGTCGAAGATACTCAACTGGGATACAAAGACGCCTGCAGGCAGGAAGAAATTCCAGGCATGGAACAGGGTATTGTCAATCACGTTCGCGTTGGTGGAAGCCGTTGCATATGTCCTTGCAGGCGCGCTGGGGCCTGTGGCAGCAAGCGGACCGGCGATCACGGCTTTCGTAATCGGCCAGCTTGCGTTGGGTGGAATCATTGTTATACTTTTGGACGACCTCGTCACGAAATGGGGATTCGGCTCTGGCATCAGCCTGTTCATAGTGGCAGGTGTAAGCTCGCAGATACTTGTCAGGGCATTGTCACCACTGGCACAGTCATGTGCAGCATTGCAATTCGCAGCATGCGTGCCCAACTCAGCCAACCCGCCGACAGGACTGTTATGGAACTTTCTCATCAGCTTCTTGTCAGGCAACCCGACGAACGCGTTGATCAGCGCGATACCGTTGATATCGACCGTACTGATATTCCTTGTTGTAGTCTATGCGCAAAGCATCGCCGTCAACGTGCCGCTTGCATATTCCGCATTGCGCGGTTTCGGCAGGACATGGTCGCTCAAGTTCTTCTACACAAGCAACCTTCCTGTAATCCTTGCTGCTGCGCTGTTGGCAAACTTCCAGCTCATCGGACAGTTCGGGCTGCAGGCTACCCCTGACGGCCTCAAGTGCGGACCATTAGGATGCTATGACGCACAGGGAAATGCAAGAGATGGGTTGGCATTCTATCTTTCCACGCCGTCCAATTTCCTTATCACTCTTGTGACCAACGGGTTTGTGACTGCGGAGGTTGTGAGGGTGCTCATACATATCATTCTTTTCGCAGTGCTGTCGATGGTATTCGCCATGTTCTGGGTGAATACTGCAGGCATGGATGCCAAGTCTGTTGCCGAGCAGCTGGAGAGCGTGGGCATGCAGATACCTGGATACAGGCGCGACCCGAGGATAATCGAGTCGGTGCTGAACAGGTACATCCCGTCGTTGACGATACTTGGCGGGCTGGCGGTAGGCATACTTGCGGCTGTAGCCGATGTCACTGGCGCAATCGGGACCGGAACCGGGATATTGCTGAGCGTTATGATCATCTACCAGCTGTACGAGCAGCTGGGCAATGAGAACTTGGAAGGCGCGCATCCGCTGCTGAGAAAGGTAATGGGCAAGTAGTCACGTAGCTTTTAGCATGTCCGACGCGTTTAAGTGTTCTGTAAACACCTAATGTCTATGAGTGATAGGCAAGAGACATTCTCTTTGGTCTATGAAAAGAAGAGGGGTTTGTTTGGAAAAGAAGAGATAATCATATCTGGCAGTGTGCTTGGTGACAAAAACATACTCAGCTTCTACAAAAATGGGCAACCTAATCCGCACATACTCTATGTGTTGGTAGGTGAAAAGGAGAAGGAAGATTACATGTCTTTCCAGAAATTAAGAAACGATTCCCCAGAGAAGATTAAATTCTTGGAGACATTGAGGAATGAGCGTAAGAAAAAATGGGAAGAACAAGTCGAAGCATCCACGAACTATCATGAAATGGATCAGAGAAGAATCGATATCAAGTCAGGGAAGTAAAAAGTAAATATGAAAATCTTCCTAGGTCCAGCAGGGATTCCCATAGTATCGAAAGGCGAATCGACAATCGATGGAGTGAAAACCGTAGCAAGCCTCGGGCTGAATGCGATGGAGATAGAATTCGTCCAGCAGGTGTACCTGAATGAGACCCAAGCGAAAGAAGTTGGGAAGATTGCGAAAGATTGTGGTGTGAGATTGTCCGCCCATGCACCGTATTATATCAACCTCTGTTCGAAAGAGAAATCTGTGATTGAAGCGAGCAAGAACCGCATCATCCGCACTGCACTTGTAGCAGAAGCGATGGAAGCAGACGCGATAGCAATCCACATAGCATCGTATTCCGAGCTGTCAGCAGATGCGGCGTTTAAGAAAGTAAAACAGGGATTGCAGGACGTTCTTGAAAAATTGTCGGTGAACGTGAAGATTGGCGTGGAGGTAATGGGAAAGAAAACACATTTTGGAAGCTTGTGTGAAGTGTTGAAACTGCAGAAGGAGGTAAAGATTATCCCGTATATCGACTGGGGGCATTTGTTCGTCAGGGATGACGGGAAAATAAATTACGGCGATGCTCTTGAGAAGCTGAAACACATGAAGCATGTCAACTCGCATTTCACTTGCGTTGCGAAGAATGCCAAAGGGCAGTACATCGACCAGCACGTGCCTATCATATATGACGCCCCGCCGTTCAAGCCGCTTGCAGAAGAGATACTGAAGAGGAAACAGGACATCACGATAATCTGTGAGACGCCGTTGCTGGAGCATGATAGCCTAGTGATGAAAGGCGTATTCGAAGGTTTGGGGCACAGCTTTGATTAGTGTCTGTTATGTATTCATGCACAAGTGATGTACGGGGCTTAAGTATTTTGCTAAACAGATAAAGGATTAGATGGTTATAAACATAGCTGGGAAATTTAATGCACTAATGGCGTTAGGTAATTTGGCTGAATCTTTATTTTGGACAGGAGCGTACATGCAACTGCCATCTAATGGTGCTTATCAAGCTGCATATGAATGTGTGGTAGCGGCAGCTGAAAATGCGATTTTATTTGCAACACCATATCTAGCCAAAAAAGCTGAGAATAGGACTAAGTGGGGAAGCATACTCAATGCATCTTTAGGAATCATTCACTATATGGCAGATCAGTATGAAACTTATGGTTATAACCGTCCTTCGATATCTGTTTCAAGAATGGCACAACCTGCTGTTAACATGGCGTGCATAATAGTGAATGAAGTAAATCGATAGAATTATCAACCTTTAAGAACATTCCTGTACCAAAGTAATTTCATGTTCGAACAGATAACAGGCATGGTCGGACTGGTATTTGGACCGATAACCGTACTGCCTCCAGTGCTGGCAATAGCTGTCTTTTCAGTCATATTGACGCTCCTTGTTTTCGGATTGAACAGGCTGGTAGTGAATAAAAAGGTCGTGGATGAGATAAAGGCCAAGATGCAGGAAGTCAGGGAGAACTTGGAAAAGGCCCAGGCTGCAAAGGACAAGGCGAACATTGACAAGCATCTGAAGGAAATGATGGAGATTAACAACAAGTTCATGAAGCATTCGATGAGGGGAATGTTCATACCGCTAATACTTGCCGTTATACTTTTGCCATGGATCAGTGCGACGTATTCTGAATCTGTAATCATGCTGCCATTCAACATGCTGTTCGTCGGGTCATCGCTGAGCGGCATATACTGGTATATCCTGATATCGTTGGCGCTCGGCTGGGTTGTCAACAATGTCCTCGGCAACAAGATGTAGATTGGTTTTAAATATCCTACCAACAATGATAATCTTATGACATCCAGCTTAGAAACAGCCAAAATTCCTGCGTATATAAAACCCTTAATCGAAAAGATAGAAAGATCTGGCAAATGGGTTTACGGTCCAACTCTCAATGCCCCTCGTACAATGAGGGGCCCGGTATGTTTTCGTAGCGTTGATAGGGTGGTGGATTCTGAATTGTACTTAGACTGGACCGTGTATGGCGAGAAACCAGAAGTCCACCTTAAATTAGTGCGTACTCCTTGGGGAAAGTACTCACGCGGAGAATATGATGTAGCATATAATGTAAAGAACGGCAAACTTGGAAATCCTTGGTATATAGTCCAAAAAATGACAACAGAAGAAGTAAAGAGTTTTAATGTTGGAGAACACGGAAAACTTCTTTGAAGTTAGAAAGCATTTAAACGCTTGATTCTAACAATATTGAATGGCATTTGACGTTGGGCAAGTAGTGATAAAGTCTGCAGGGAAGGAAATAGGGAAGATAGCCACTGTTGTGAAGAAAGTGGATGTTAATTTTGTCATCATCAGCGGGCCAAAGCTTCTCACAGGGGTGAAAAGGCGCAAGGCAAATGTCGAGCATCTCAAGCCGACTGAATACAAGATTGATGTCAAGGAAGATGCCAGCGACGAAGAGATAATCGAGGCTATGAAAAAGGCTACTCTTGTCACGAAATTCAAGCTCAAGCTTCCGTCCGCAGCAGAGATGAAGAGCGAGAAAGCCAAGCCTG
>SCSR01000102.1 GCA_004297575.1 archaeon | reverse complement strand
GGGGTGGTTTATGATAATTTTTTATCAAATCCACTGAGAGCTGAGAAGATTTGTGATGAAATAAAAGAAAGAAAGCTTGATTTTTATTGGTTTTGCGAAGGTAGGGTCAATGAAATAAATTCTATTCTGATGGAAAAGATGAAAGCCGTAGGATGCCAGACAATTTATTTCGGCATAGAAAGCGGCAGTGAGAAAATATTAAAATATTATAACAAGAACATAACGCCCAGCCAGTCTATCAAAGCTGTAAATGCTGCAAAAAAGACAGGTATGAACATTGTCGGTTCGTTTATCGTAGGTGCTCCTGTGGAAACCAAATCGGAAGTGGTTGAAAACTTGGATTTAATTAGAAAATTAGGTGTAGATGTGCCGCAAATCAACATCCTTAGCGTAAATCCTGGGACAGCTTTATGGAACGAGATGATTTTGAAAAATTCGGAAATAGGCAATTATTGGAAAACTGGCATTCAGCCTGTAAAGATTGGGATGTGCGAATATTCTTACGAGTGGCTGAATGATGCCGTAAACGACACATACAAGAAAATCCTGTTCTCGCCTTCATTCCTGTCACATCAGACAATAAAGAGCTTGACTGATCCTTACAGGTTGAAGATGATAAAGAAGATGGCAGGCCTTGGTTCTTATAAGAAATCATAGATTTACTTTTTCTGTACCTTTTGCTTCTCAGCATGCCTCAATTTCCTGATAGGGTATGTGACAGGATTCCTAATCCCAGTCGAGTGCAGCTTCTCGCACATCGGGTGCAATCCCATCTGCTTGTAGAAATTATCCGTGTCGCAGTTTGGCGGAAGCAGGTTCCTATCCTGCTGGAAGTGCCATCTCAACTGTCCGCGCAGGTAGTTCAGTCTCAACGGCGGCTGGTTCTTCTCGTTCCATTCGAACATCCTCTTCTCCACCTGCTCCAAGTCCCATCCCATGTTGCGCAGGAAATTTATCAGTATGAACATAGACCTCTTCCTTCCGTCTCCCATCCCCTGCAGTATCCTCTGTATGCATGGCGGGAAATGCTCTTCCGAAATGTACTTCATCTTCACGAATGTCTTGGGCTTGAAAATCTCCTCGTGCCTTTCAATCATGTTCTTGCTTGCCCAGTCAAGCGCCTCTACCATCAGATGCTCGGCGTCATGTGTTGCCATCCTCAGCCTGAACAGGCTCTCATCAATCTTCACCTTTTCAGGCAGTGCATGTTCTCTCTCGAACCTTTCCACATCGCTTGCTTTCATCGGCATGCTCACCAGCAGCGTCTTTTCATGCAGGCTGTAAGGCAGCCTGAACAAGTGCCTTGACCCGAATACGTCCATGTTAATAATCTTGAAAGGGTCCAGCCCGTTCTCATCTGTCAGTTCGTTCAAAGGTTTCTTGACTCTTTCAGCAATATTTTCCGGACTGTCAAGCGCCAGCAAATCCTGTTTCAAGTTTTCGCGGATATATGATTTCAGATAAGCGACAACCTTTTGCAATATCTCCGGATACTGTGCACTCGTAGGCTGAAGGTTTATTTTCTCAGGCATTGCATCGAAAGGCACCGATATGTGGAATCCCTTGCCGCCGCTGAACTTGATCGAATAATTCACCATGCCA
>SCSR01000101.1 GCA_004297575.1 archaeon | reverse complement strand
CCATTATAAAATAATAATAAAAATTGTCATATATGCTAAAGTTTATATACACATTCATTCAATATATTATCATGGCAAGACATCAATGGAGTGAAAAAGAAGAAAGATATATTAAAAGTCTATTAAAAGGCAATAAAAGAGGCAAATTAGCCAATATCTTAAAGATAATAGATGCTCTTAAAAAGAAGTTCAAAAAGTATAAAAATGCATACACATATGATGCTGTTGCAACTTTTGTGAGTAGATCAAAAAGGAAAAAACTTTCACCAAGGTTCTATACTAATTGAAAAGTAGCGGCGTGCAAGCCATAGTCCGTCTTCTGTTTCTGCTCCAGCCGGCTTTGACACCATCTGAAGCATAGGTAGCATTTGTCTTAGCGATTGACTCTTGCACCTCATCAGGTTACACCGGTAGACGTTTCACCCTTCACCTTCCCAACTCTTTGCATCATCGTTAGCGGGACGGCAAGGTCTCGTTTCTGATACCCATGTAGCCTTCTCAGGCTCAACCTTCAAGTGGACGGAACTTCCTCACCCGTGCTTTGACGCAAGGGCGAAGCTACCCGGCTTGCTCGCCTGAAGGATTAGTGGAATTTGGTGTTTATAAGCGTTCACTTATCACATGAGTGTGGTATTGTATCTAGCTTCATGTAGGTTGGACTTTTTTCAAGACAAAATTCTTTGGCCTCTATTAGCACATTTTCTATAATTTTTTGGCTATCTTCAGCCACTTCCAAGTGACGTTCATCTGGAAACGCCGACATGTTACAATCTTCGCTACAATTGTAATTGAATGTAAACGTCTTACCTTTCACATTTGCGGTATAAGATATCCCATAACTACCATGATTCATTCCTCTATAAGCACCAACAGTCCAATCAGTCACATCATTGTTAACTAGCAATCTGATAAATTCGTGCAAGTTTTCACATTCTCTAGTTTCACCCATGGAATATACTAGCGACATCCTAATCATGAATATTCTATAAAGTAAAGGTTAAGAGCTTGCAAGGTATTTATGCCAGTTTGATAAAATTAGAACCATGGAAGAACACAAATGCTGCCAAGGCAAGAAGAAAAAGTGCAACTGCAAATGTGAGTGAATGGCAACAGACCCGGTCTGCAAGATGGAAATACCTGAAGGCGACATAACAGCCGAGTATAACGGCGAGACATACTATTTTTGCAGCGACACATGCCAGGAAGAGTTCATGAAAAACCCGAAGAAATATATTAAGTAGAAAAATGATAAGGTATTCTAATGAAACGCGATTTATTCGATGCAATACTGCAAAACAAGATGTTCTTCATCACCGCCCTGCTGGGATTCGGCCTGTTCTACTCTTTCTTTTACGGCATGGTCACGATACCGTTCTTGGAAATAGGTTTTGTGAAAAACACCGCGCCGACTGTCTTTGATTATCTCTACATCGTTGCTGCATCTGCCTTGTCTGCATTGATGGTTACTCTGGTCAAGCGACCTCTCAAATCTGTCCCAGGCAAGGTTTCCATTCTCGGCATGTCGACTGGTGTTGCAGCAGCTGTATGCCCGGCGTGCTTGGGTGTCAACGTTCTTTTCTTGGGCGGTATCACATCAATCCCGCTTGCATTTTTGGTCCCATACACGGTGTGGATACAATTCATGGGACTGCTGTTGCTTGCATCAGGATTGTGGCTGGCTCTCAAGTCTTTCAATGCCTGCCCGATAAAGATAAGCGGCAAATCAGTGAGGTTTGATGGCAATGCACGTATATTCCTCGCGATTTTGATTGTGGCGGTTGCAATTCTCGGCTACCAGATACTTTCCATGTTTACTGCAAGCGCGGTGAAACCGACAAAGGTAGGCAATGTGACACTAGATGTGGCTAGCATAACCTCCCAAGTCAATCCTGAGCAGGGATTCACGATAGATGCAACGTGGGGGGACAGCATCAGCAAGATGGTCAAGTCAGGCGTACTGGATGTCAACAAGCTGGACGATGTGCTGACCAATAGGTATAACCAGCCATTGACCACGGGACAGAGGGCGTTGCTCACCGCAGACTATTCCAATGAAAAGCTGACAATCAATTCCAAGAATGCCGTGTTCATGATGTATGTGCTCTGGGCTCTCGGCAAGGCCAACAACAATACAATCTTGCATGACAGCCCGTTCGCAAGTTCTTTCGTCAATTATGACATCGATGTAGGCAATCCTGGATATGGCGATGTTAACTTGATCGGTCTGACGCCAGAGCAGCAGGAGATAGCCACGTATGTCGCCATGAATTCCTACAGGCCATGTTGCGGCAACCCTACAGGCACGCCTGATTGCTCGCACGGCTTTTCTGCATTGGGACTGGTGGAGCTGATGGCTTCAGAAGGATACAGCAAGCAGCAGATATTCGACGCGTTTGTCAAGTTCAATTCCTTCTGGTTCCCATCCAATTATGTCCAAGACGCAATCTACTTTAAGTTAACGCAAAACAAAGATTGGAGTAATGTCGACAAGGAACTTGTTGCAGGTCAAGATTATTCATCCTTATCAGGTTCATACGCAGTCAAAAAGCAGTTGCAGAATCTAGGAGTATAGGAGGACAAAAAATGAAAATTGATACAAACATGGTATTGCTCGCATTATTGGGCGTACTTGTGCTGATGGCCGGAATACAGGCATTACAGCTGACGATGATATCAAGTGCCATATCCACTGGTGCAATCTCATCGGGAGCATCAAGCACGCTATCCCAATTGTCGCAGCCTTCCCAAGTCGGCGGATGCGGTTAAGCAATCGGTGGTTAGTTGCCTAAGAAAAAAAGAATACCAAACATCATTTTGGCAGCCCTTGTAGTGTTTGTGATACTGTACGGGATAAACATCGCATTGAGCGAGAGGATACTTTCGCCTTACAGGACGGTGATAGAGAATGCCAAGCCTGCCAATCTACAGGCAACGTTGATCACCAACGACTGCAGCACATGCTTCAACATGGATAATGTGATAGCATTCATCAAGAGCCAGAACGCGACCATAACCCAGAAGAATATTTCTTATGCAAACGCGCAGAATTACATCACAACATACAACATCAAGTCGTTGCCAGCACTGGTAATAACCGGTGACGTAAACAGGACCAGCATGTCCATGGTGTGGCATGCATTGGGCGCTTCGTATGTAAAGGGTGCAGAAGTCGTCAGTGGCATCCCGCCTTATTACAGCTTGGATATACAAGATGTTATCGGTGTCGTGCAGGTCATCAAGCTAACTGACAGTTCATGCCAGACATGCTATGATGCCGACCTTCATATGCAGATACTGCCTGGATATGGCGTGTATGTTTCCAATACAACAACGTATGACGTTTCTTCGGCAAATGGCAATCTACTTGTGCAAAAGTACAACATCACCCGAGTTCCGACGATACTTCTTTCACCAGATGCTGCCGTTTATACTGGGCTGAATCAGGTGTGGGGACAGGTTGGAACTATAGAGAGTGATGGCTGGTATGTTTTCCGTACGACTCAAATGATGGGGACATACAAGCTCCTCACCAATAACACCATAATCAACGCGCCAGCATGAAGCTTAAATACTCTTGTCTTGAAATGTCGTATATGAAACTAGTTTCACAGAATTATTCTGGTCTTTCCATAGTTATAATGTCTGCCGTGGCTTTCGCGATATTGTTATCAGTTTCGTTGGATTACGCAGAAATAACACATTCATTATGCGACGCACCGCTATGTTCTGTATACAATCACGTTCCAGCACAGGCATACATCGGTTTCGGAGCGCTGATAATATCTGCATTCATTGGTATCTACATTACATTCAGGCAGCATAAGGTCGAGAAAACTCAAACGCTTTCCAAGGCGAAAATGAACAAGATGGTATCAGGTCTTCAGGCAGATGACAAGAAAGTGTTCGATGAGATTGCCAGGAATGACGGGTCGGTATTCCAAAACGACCTCATCAGCTCGACGGGATTCTCAAAAGTCAAGGTGAGCAGGATACTTGACAGGCTGGAGACGAAGGGGATTGTAGAGCGCAGAAGGCGTGGAATGAGCAATATTGTAGTTCTGAGATGAATCTTATCTGAACTTTTTCAAAGCCCAGTTGTATATCCAAGCAAAGGCATAACCAAGGGCATACGATGATGCCAAGCATGCTGCAAGAACAGTCAGCATGAGATTCCAATTACTCCAAAAGCCCGGGTACATTATGGTTATGAGTGAAGGCTGTCCTAGAAGACCATGCCACACGTATCCGACGATGTCGAAAATGAATGCAATTATCGTAAACGTTACTGCAAGAGGTTTAGGACTCAATTTGTCTGACATGTTGCTATAACTATATGTTTTTGGCAGCACATAAACCTGTTGAAACTAGTTTCACACTAACCTTTATAAGGCGTTACTTTGAATGAAATCCTATGGCTAACAAGAACACATGGATGGTAAGCGGGGCAATAATTGCAGTGTTGCTCGCGGTAGTCGCATACATGGGCTACCAGTTTTACGTGCCTCAGACAGGTGCAGTAACATACGTGCCTTCCACGGTATTCGAAGGCAAGATAACAAATGTGGAAGTCGAGCCTGGAATCGTCAGCGGAGTAGGCATGTACGACAGGAACTGCATCGGTACGAGCGATGGCATGACGAATTGTGACGGTGGGATAAAGACATCAAAGTATGGTGTGTTGAATTTCCATTATGTCCATGACATGGCGATAGAACCATGCATTGCGCCGGGGGACTCGTTGCAAGTCGAGATTATTGATGCTGCAGGAAATTCCATAGTGACCAGGTCAGGAGCCAGCGGTCATCATGGCTAGTTTTTTTGGTTTTGGCGCACCGAAATGCGCACATTGCAGGATGGAACTGAAGGGCCAGTCATTTGAAAAGGACGGCAAAAAGTTCTGCAGCGACAACTGTAAGAACTCTTACGGGAAGAGCGAACATTCTCATGGAAAGAGCGGTGGTAACTGTTGTCATTGAAGAAATTAATTGTTTTCACAATACTTCCATTTCTTTTTTCAACACCAAGTGCGCTTGCACATTGTCCTCTCTGTACGGCAGCAACGGCGGCTGCAATAGCGTTCACCAGATGGTACGGGCTTGACGATTCTATCATGGGCGTGTTCGTCGGCGGGATGATAATCGCGACAGGCTTGTGGGCTAATAATATGCTCAAGAGATTCAACAAAGGCAAGGAATATCTGCCTCTCCAATCAGTCATACTTGTGATACTGTCAGCTATCTTTACAATAATCCCGTTCTACTACGCTGGCTTGGTTGGTCCGCTCAACCCGTTCAGGATATTCGGCATCGACAGGATTTTGTTCGGCGCAATAATAGGAATAGCGGTTTATTTCCTTTCATTCAGGTTACATGGCATAATCCGCACATCAAACAAGAACAGGAACTATTTCCCGTACCAATCGATTGCTCTCCTTATATCGCTTCTTTCATTGAGCGCATTTGCATTGTATTTGGTGATGTGAACGGTAGACGCAATTTATTATGTAGTGTTGGCCATGGCAGGCTTGTATGCATTATGGCTGGTGTTGAGGAATGTGATAGGTAAGATATCCAAATTCAAAGTTTGTGCAATATGCGCAACAGTCGTGTCGACATGGGTGAGCTTGATAGTTTTGAAACTAATCGGATATGCAATCAATCCAATCATAATTGCAATACTCATGGGAGAATCAATAACGGGATTCATGTACATGCTTGAGAGAACGAAGAACAAGAAATTGCTTTTGATGAAGCCTTTGGTAATCTTTTTAGGGACGCTGTTCGCATATATCATAATCACAGGTGTTTAGCATGAAATTCAAGCAGATAATCAAAAAGATAGCAAAGGCAATCGAGGAGTGCTGCAAGAATGGGTAAGCATGCTTGGCACGTCGCTCATGGTGTCATAGCTGGATCATTGTTGCTGGCATTATATTTCGGCATAGTCGGTGCGCTCCAAGGTATGGATTATGCCATATCAAGGTTCGCACAGCTTTGGTATCTGATGGTTCCGCTTGTAGTGAGTTTCGGTTTCCAAGTGAGCTTGTTCTCCTGCATCAGGTCGAGCATGAAATCCGCAGCAATGTTTGGCGGAGTCTCGACAGCATCGATGGTTGCATGTTGTGCGCATCATATCACTGATGTCGTTCCTTTGTTAGGCGTCACAGCTGTCGGGCTGCTGCTCGTGCAGTATCAGGCATCCTTCCTTGTGCTGGGCTTGGTATCGAATGTAATCGGCATACTCATGGTACTGAATATCGCGAAGAAGAGCCGTGTGAAATTCAAAAGCAAGTTTTTCAAGAGTGTTGTGAAACAGGATTTGGGGAGCATATTGAAGATTGTTGCTATCGCAGGGGTTGCCATTGTAGCGTTATCATTCATTTTTGCAAATCCACCAGCAGAAAGCAGTACACAGTTGGAACAATTATCAAACACTCAGAATGCAGTGACGTTTAGCGTGCAACCGGTTCAAGTCAGCGCGTCCAAACCTGTTGAGTTTGAGATAGTCATGGATACGCATTCCGTGGTGCTGGATTTTGACATTACCCAAGTCAGCACGCTTACTGTAGATGGCAAAGAGATGTCACCGACTGAGTGGAGAGGCTCTGTCCCAGGCGGTCATCACAGGAGCGGAATTCTAGTTTTTCCAGTACTTGATAGTATGCCGAGCAATTTGAAGCTGGTGATTATTGCAGCCGGAGCGACAAGGGTGTTCGAATGGCATTTATAACAAATATCCGTCTAAATCGTATAGTGAGAATGGAAAGATTGCAGCTCGCTGTCATTGCATCAATAGTTTACGCAGTGTTGAGTGTTACCTATAGCTTTGTCGGTTTGTTAAGCCCGCAGCCACCGGTGAATGTCGTAGGATACATAACTGCGGAAGAAATTTTAGGCCATGCACTATTCGGATTCGCAGTAGGGATATTCTCGTTCGATTTGGTAATAGCTTTGCAGGCAACTGCGTTCGCTTTGGCAGTAGACGGAGGTCATCTCCTTACGCAATTAGGTGTTCCTGTGAATCCGGGAGTAAGCCATTCGTTGACATTCATGATTCTATCAACACTTCTCCTAGGATATGTGTTCAGGAATAAGATCAGCTTCAGAAAGATGGCTGCGATTGCGATGGCTGCTTTCCTGTCTCATATGGCTTTTGATATCATAGATGGCGGATTCAATGGTTTTCAACTTTTCAATCCATTCACATTTGCAAGCATCATGCTGCCTGTGTGGTCGGTTGCTGCGCTTGAACTTTTGGGCATTGCTTTCGTTGCATTTGCTTTTAAGGAAAACATCCTATCACTTGTGAGGAGATAGCATGGCAAGAGACCCGGTATGCGGGATGTATGTTGACGAAAAGAAGGCCGTCTACAAGACAGTGAAAGATGGAGATACATATTACTTTTGCAGCGAGAGATGCCTGAAGCAATTCCTAGAGCCTGAAAAGGCAATGAGGAATCTGAAAATCCTTGTCGTGTTCAGTACAGTGTTGGCTGCGCTCTCGTTGATATTCACATATTATCCGGTACTACCGCTCCTGCCGATGAACATCTGGCTGTTCATCTTCGCTACACCAGTGCAGTTCATAGCAGGCTGGAGATTCTACAAAGGGACATGGGATGCATTGAAGGCCAAGACAGCTAACATGGACACATTGATTGCGGTCGGCACTACGGCAGCCTGGGTCTACAGCACTCTGGTTACGTTTGTGCCGCAAGTCTTCACCGGAGAAACATATTTCGACACCTCAACTGTCATCATTGCGTTGATTCTTGTAGGCAAGATATTTGAGGAGATTGCCAAGGGTCGGGCTTCACAATCACTAAGAAAGCTCATGGATCTGCGCCCGAAGATGGCGACTGTTGTCAGTGACGGCAAAGAGTCCCAGATTCCAGTGGAAAAGGTTGCTGTTGGTGACGTTCTTCTTGTCAAGCCTGGTGAGATGGTGCCAGTTGACGGTGAGATAATGGAAGGACGATCGGAGATTGACGAGTCGATGGTCACTGGTGAGAGCTTGCCTGTTAGTAAAAAGCCAGGCGACGAGGTGATAGGAGCCACGATAAACAAGTCAGGCATGCTGAAGATAAAAGCAACCAAGGTCGGTGAGGATGCTACACTGTCGCAGATTATCCACTTGGTAGAGAGGGCTGAGATTTCCAAAGTGCCGATACAGAAAATCGCTGACAGGGTTTCGTCGTATTTCGTTCCAGCTGTTATTGCAGTGGCGATTGCATCATTTTTCATCTGGTATTACCTAGGATTGGGATTCATTTTCTCTCTGACGATATTCATTGCAATCCTGATAATCGCATGCCCATGTGCTTTGGGTTTGGCTACCCCCACTGCAATCTTGATGGGGACTAGCAAGGCTGCTGAAAACGGAATTTTAATTAGGAATGGCGAGGCATTGGAGATTGCTGAAAAGATAGATACCATAGTTTTTGATAAGACAGGGACACTAACAAAAGGTCAGCCTAGTGTGACTGATGTCGTGACTGCGAAAGGTTTCGAAGACGATGTGCTGATGTTGGCTGCGATTGCCGAGAAAGGTTCTGAGCACCCGTTAGGACAGGCGATTGTGAACAAGGTCGATGGGCAGATACCAGCAGCGCAAAATTACACGACAGTTGCTGGCAAAGGAATCATGGTGGAATATCTCAGCAGGGAGATTCTTGTCGGCAACAGGGCATTCATGCAAGACGACAATATCTCTATCGAGTCTGTGAATGATTCTGTTGTAAAGTTGGAAGGCGAAGGCAAGACTGTGATTTTTGTGGCATATGGAAACAAGTTGGGCGGTGCGATTGCCATCGCAGACACGCTTGAAGATTACTCGAAGGAAGCAGTGCAGCAGTTGCAGAAGATGAAGAAGGATGTGATAATGATTACAGGTGACAACGAGCAGACAGCCAAGGCGATTGCCGCACAAGTAGGGATAAACAATGTGTTGGCGCAAGTAATGCCGCAGGACAAGGCGAATGAAGTTAAGAAACTGCAGGAACAGGGAAAGGTTGTCGCATTTGTGGGTGACGGGATAAACGATGCTCCGGCACTCGCGCAGGCTAATGTCGGGATTGCCATAGGCAGCGGGACCGATGTTGCAAAGGAGACTGGGAATATTGTTTTGATAAAGCATGACCTGCGCGATGTTGTGACTGCGGTTGATTTGAGCAGGTATACGATGAAAAAGATAAAGCAGAACCTTTTCTGGGCGTTCTTCTACAACACCGTTGGCATACCGGTGGCTGCAGGAATATTGTATCCGTTCCTCGGGATATTGCTCACGCCAGTTTTCGCAGCAGGAGCCATGGCGTTCTCAAGTTTATTCGTTGTTGGAAACTCGGTAGTGATGAAAAGATATAGACCTAAGCTTAGATGACAGTTCAATCTTTATGGAAGAGGGGGTGAAAATGAGTGGCGCTCTGGCTTGAAGTTGCCAAGTTTGCGGCAGGGTTTGTAGCATCGGATTTGTTTGCACACGCAACATTCCTGGTGTCCAATGTCGAACCCAAAGTCATAGGAATACATTTCACGCATGCCAAGAACAAGGCGATAATTGCAGGTGACATGGTAGCGTTGCTGCTGCTGGTCTACATAGCTTGGTTCAGCGGCTGGCAAATCTAAATATGCATGCAGTAGCTGACAATGTTTATGTCGGTTACTGCGGATTTTTTCCCTATCATACAAAGTTGTGAAGATATATAAACCAGAATGAAATGATACAATTATGAAGCTTGACGACATAAAGTGGCTGGGGCATGCGTCTTTCCTGATTCAGAACAATGGCAAGAATTACTATATCGACCCGTTTGAGTTGAAAGGCAATCCGGTTCCAGCCGACATCATTTTTGTAACACATGCACATTATGATCATTGGTCGCCTGATGACA
>SCSR01000014.1 GCA_004297575.1 archaeon | reverse complement strand
TGCAGCGATGGTGTTGTCAGTAATGGTAATTGCGTTCGTAGGTGGTAGGGAAGGTGGAGCTGCTGGCGGGGAAAAGAAGGGTGGGGAACATGTATAAGATTTATCCTTTAAAATACAACTCTATTAAGGAAGATTGACAATGGGTATATTTGATGCGTTCATAAGCGGCTCCCAGCAAGCAGGGGTTTTCTCAATGTATCTTCCGTTCATACTTACTTTTGCTTTGATATACGGACTGTTGAATAAAAGCAAGATATTGGGTGATGGTAAACCAGCACGAGTATTGAATGCCATAATTGGCTTTTCAGTTGCGTTTTATGTCATCGCATTCACCTCAGCCGGAGTGACTATTGCAACATTCTTCAGTTCATTCCTTACACAAACAACAGCTTTGATTGTGACAGTAATATCATTGGTCCTGGTGCTAACAGCAATCGGACCCATATGGGGAGAAGAGGGTATCAAGGCCACAAAGTATGGTGGATATGTTGCACTCATAGTTGTGGCAATTCTGTTATGGTCATTTTCAAGTAGCGGTGGTTCAACCATCTTCGGGATAAGCTTGCCTATATCTGGACTCGGGTTGTCAAGCCAGGATATAGTCATACTTGTTTTCATAGGAGTCACGATAGGTATAATATACTTTGTCACGAAAGGTGAGAAGGCTGGACCAAGTGAAGGTGCACCTGCAGGTGGCGCCCCTCCTAGGCATTAGATGTTCAAAAATTCCTTTTCTGTAAAATGCAAGTTCCCAACAATGACAACAACTGATGGCTCTTCGAACTTTACATCCATTATATCACCGATTTTGCCGCTGACTATTTTCGATTTACCGCCGAGCCTGCTTGCAACAATAACATCAGATATCATTTTTTCCTTGTCCAAAGCTTGTAAAATCTTCAGTGCATCCTTTGGCTCCATGACTTTCCCATCAACCAAGTCCAACAGGCATAATGTATGCAATCCGCGCTTCTTATTGTCAAGTATTGTCTTGTAGACAGATTCAGGAAGCTTGCCCTTGGTCTTTTCTGGAAATGAAATGGCAACACTTGGACCGAATTTCTGCACATGCAAACCTGTCTCGGCAATCGACGAAAAAATGGAAGCATTGTGTATGACTTTCGTGTCTATTTTCATCTTTCTGGCATCGGCAATGAGGGAATTGTGGGTAGTAATCACCAGCGGATCTCCTTGCATGAAAATAGCAATGTCTTTCTTTGCAGCTTCGTCTAAGATTCTATTAGAGTTTTCCTCCAAGTCACTTCGCTTCAATTCCACGATATCCTTCCCGACAATCTCTTCCAGTCTGTCCAAGCTTCCGAACCACTTGCCTGTATAGAGCTCTATGTAAACCTTGTCTGCGTTCTTGGCGGCATCGATGCCTCTAAGCGTGATATCCTTCTCGTCATGCAATCCCAATCCGATTAATGTCAACATGCAAATACCTTTTATTCTCGCTTACGATAAAAATGATATGAAAGAAAAGAAGTTAAAGAGAATGGTCAAGGGGTATATCTACCTTGATAGGATAAAGCGCCTCCCAAGCAGTTATGACATGGTAGGGCATATAGCGATTATAGAAGTACCTCATGAATTGCAGAAAGAGAAAAGGACAATTGCCAAGGCATTGATGGAGACTAACAAGAAGATAGAGACCGTACTCGAAAAGAAATCTGAAAGAACCGGTGAGTACAGGATAAGGAAACATATTCTGCTTGCTGGGAAAAGGAAGACCGAGACTGTCCATAAGGAATATGGATGCACGTTCAAGGTTGACCCGACGAAGGTTTATTTTTCCCCGCGTGAACTGACCGAAAGACAGAGAATCGCTGAGCAGGTCAAACCGCGTGAGACTGTGATGGTGATGTTCTCCGGAGTTGCGCCATATGCGATACAGATTGCAAAAAAACAACCAAAAGTGAAAAAGGTTATTGCTATCGAAATCAATCCTATAGGTCACAAGTATGCGCTGGAAAATATCAGAATCAACAAGGTTTCTGACAAGGTCACTCCGATTCTTGGAGATGTCAATGATGTATGCAAGCCATGGTTCAGGAAATGCAGCCGTGTGCTGATGCCATTGCCAACCGAGTCGCACAATTTTTTGGAGATTGCTGCCAAGTGCGCGAGAAAAGGCGGGATTATACATTACTATACTGTGAACAGGGATGCCGAGGACTTTACAGGTCTAAAGGCAACAATCAGACAAATTCTGAAAGGCAAGAGAAATTACAGGATAGTGAAGATAAGGAAAGTTCTGCCCTACGCGCCTAGACGGTGGAAAGTCTGCGTGGACATGAAAATGGTTTAATAATTGAAACGGGATATATCAAATCAAGCAGGGGTCGCCTAGCCTGGTCAATGGCGCCAGCTTCAGAAGCTGGTAGGTTAGTCCTTACGTGAGTTCAAATCTCACCCTCTGCACAAGGCTTTATTTCAAAATTTCTAACTTGGTATCATGAAAGAAAGGCAATGGGTGAAGCTGGTTGTTTACATCCTGGTAGAGCGTGGTGGCAAGATACTTGTGGGCAAGCGCAAAGGCACTTTTGGCGACGGATATTATTGCGTACCTGCTGGGCACATAGAAAAAGGAGAAACTGTTTTCGGATGCGCAAAAAGAGAACTTGCTGAGGAAACAGGAATACATGCAGATAAATTCGAATTCAAATGTGTCAGGCTGATGAAGGACTTCCAGCTCAATGGCGTGTGGGCAGACCCATATGTTACTTTCTGCGTGAAAGCAAAAAATTGGAAAGGTGAGCCAAAGAACATGGAACCTGACAAGAACGAAGAGTGGGAGTGGCGTGATTTGGACAAGCTTCCAGAACCAGTGTTCCCTCCGGTGAAGTTTTTGCTGGAATGCATCAACAGTTCGTCAGCATTCCTTGATTGAAATCATAATAAGCCATGCTAACAAATACATCTGTATGATTGGGCTGGACGTAATTACGACGCTTGCATTCTTCACATTGGTCGGTGTGCTGATAGTAATCGATAGGAAAAACATAGAGTTCAGCTATGGAGTAGTTTTGAGAAGATGGAACGGTGGTGTGGAGAGGATGGACAAGCTCGTCAACAAGCACCGCAAATTTTTCCACTATCTGGGCATATTTTCTATAATCCTTGGGTTTTTAGGAGGTCTCGTGGGAATCGCATACATGATATATGCTGCCATCACCCTCACACCATCTTTCGGCCTGGTGCTTCCATCAGTAGGCGGAGTAAAATACCCAGGACCTATAGTGGGAGTGCCGTTCTGGTATTGGATTATTGCAATATTCGTTATACTCACGACTCATGAGAGTATGCATGCAGTGTTTGCCAGGCTTGCCAATGTCCCTATAAAGAGTTACGGCATAATGCTGCTGCTCGCGTTGCCAATGGGCGCATTTGTTGATCCTGACGAGAGGAAGATACGGAAACTTGACCTGCTATCAAAACTGAAGATATTTTCTGCTGGAAGCTTTGCAAACTTTATGACTGCCATCGTTGCTGTCTTGCTTGTCATTGCAACTGGTCTTGTTGTGAATGCATCCATGCAATCGGCTGGAGTCAAATTCGCATCAACTGCCAACGATTCTCCGGCAAGTGCTGCAGGGCTGGATGGCATCATAACAAGCATGGATGGTGTCACCATC
>SCSR01000100.1 GCA_004297575.1 archaeon | reverse complement strand
CGTAAAAATCAAGCATTCCCTTCGTGTCTTCCAGGAAATTCTCGTTCTCATTGCCCCTGAACGGGTTCTCATACGACGAGCCGATCATATTCCACTCTGCATCCAGCAAAAGCATGAGCACCTTGTAGAAATCCTTCCAGATGCTGTGCCAATCCTTCTCCTGAGCCACCGCCTGTATGTCTACCGTGTCAAAAAAATCATCAAGCACCTTGTGTACTATCTTCCCCCTCATCATATGCGGCGTCACGCGCTCTTCCAGTTTCTGTATGTTCCTGTAGTAGAATTTTCGCTGGCACTGCGTATATGTTGAAATTCCGGTTGCAGAAAGGCGAGTTTTCTTCATGTTACCTAAAAATAAACTTGTGAGAACTTAAACACACCCGCCTAAGTTTAAATATGATCAAGGCAGTCCTGATGGATTTGGACAATACGCTGATCGATTTCATGAAAATGAAAAGGAAGGCAAGCGAGGCTGCGGTCACTGGCATGATGGATGCCGGCCTGAAGATGAACAAGAAAAAGGCGCTCGAGATTCTTTACAAGCTCTACTTCAAGCACGGGATAGAGAACCAGAACATCTTCAACGAGTTTTTGCGAGAGACGACCGGAAGTGTCGACATAAGGTTGCTGGCCGCTGCTGTGGTCGCGTACAGGAAGGGCAAGGGAGGGATGCTGCAGCCATACACGAGCGTCGTTCCCACGCTGAAGAAGCTCAAGGCGAAATACAAGCTCGCCATCGTCACTGATGCGCCGAAATTCCAGGCATGGACGAGGCTGTATGAGCTGGGAATAGACAAGTTTTTCAATTTTGTGCTGACTCCTGAAGACACGGGAAGCACCAAGCCCAGCGGCATACCTTTCAGGATTGCGATTGACAAGCTGAAGATGAAGCCTAGCGAGATAGCTGTTGTCGGCGATTGGATATCGAGGGACATCATCCCTGCCAAGTCGCTCGGTCTTCGCACTATACTTGCCAAATATGGACAGGTATGGAAAGAGGTAGGCAAGGCTGACTATGAGATAAAAAGTTTTACCGATATTATGGAATGCTTGAAGTGATTTGCGAGGTCATGTCGAAAGGTCATCCGATGAGGAAAACGGAATCATCCCAAATTAAGCCCTGATGGAATAATTTGGAGATGTCTGGCAGACTAGTGCGAGATTCTTCATTAGAAATTCTTGGTGTATCCAGCCTGATGATTTCATAGTCTACCGAAAGGTTCTTGGCGTTTACTTTAAAAATAAATTTGTATGTTTTGAAACATCCTTTGCATCATATACTTTATGCTATCACATCAAAGAACGACGAGATGAGCATCAGCACGACGATGACTGTGATTATCGGATGCGGAATGTTGTCTATCACTCCAAAGTATATCATCGTCGCAACGGCAGCAGTGAACACAGCGAAGAACAGATCTAGAGGGTTTTCCATCATAGAAAAAAATATGTTGTGTAAATATTCAAGTCACAATCTCGTATGCCGCGAACGCTGCGAGTATGAAGACGATGATGAAATTGACAAAATCAGGCAGCCAGTTTATTCTCAGCAATATGATGAACAGGAGGATTACATCGAATACTGCGAACAGGGTACCATGTACACTGGGCACAATATATCCTTGTCAGGCTGTAGTTAAATCTTTATTAGCATTTAAACAAAATGTATTTTCATTGTGGTAACGTGACAAAGATAATCGGGATCATCAGCGGCAAGGGCGGAGTCGGCAAGACGACTGTGTCCGCAAATCTTGCACTGGCTTTGAAGAAATTCGGGAAGAAAGTCATAGTTGTCGATTGCAATCTCTCGACTCCTCACCTCGCATACTATCTCGGCGTGTCCGATTACAAGTATACGCTGAACGACGCGCTGATGGGAAATGTCGAGATGATATCTGCTGTGAGCTCGAGCGACGGCATCAGATATGTGCCTGCGTCGTTGCAGATGAGTGATTTGTCCGGCATCAGCCTGGCGAATTTTGAGAAAAACTTGAAGACGCTGGTGAATCCGGACAAGGTTGATTACATAATTTTGGATTCGGCGCCTGGATTGGGGAAGGAGGCATTGACTGTCCTCACCGCATGTAACGAAGTGATTTTTGTAACGACTCCCTTTGCGCCCATGGTAAACGACGTGATGAGGTGTCAGGAGATTTTGAGGAAAATCAAAGGCACCAAGACGATCGGCATTGTGCTGACCATGACAACGAATGGCGTGCATGAAATGTCCCCCCAGAGCATATCCAAGCTTACAGGAGCGCCTGTCATCGGCGAGGTTCCTTTTGACAGGAATGTCACTTATGGCCTGGTGTCGAAATCTCCGATAATGAATTATGACCCGGACTCGCTTGCAAGCATTGGGTTCATGCAGCTTGCAGCAAACCTGACAGGAAAAGAATACATCGTGCCAGCGAAGATGAAAATGTACAAGCTCATGGCCAAAGTCAGGAACACATTGTTGCCTGCCAAAGTCGCGATGCCCAAATCGATCCAGGCTGTTAAAGAAGACATCTTCATAGAGAACAAGTGATTTCTGTGGCAGTTATCCGTACAATAGGCAAGGCTGTATGCGGGGCGCTGTTCGCGATATTTCTCGGCCTTGCGCTGACCACGATGGGAATGATCAATCTCACGAGCCACGACACAATCAAGCCTCTTGCATCAGGGCTGGTCTCGAACCAGCTCGAGTCAGCAGCGACTTCGCAGCAGTTGTCACAGGTGCTTGATGACGCTAAGCAGCAATGCCAAGGCCGCAACACGATATCCGCCCCTGTCCAAGGCATCAACCTCACTGTCAAGTGTTCCGATATCATTTCAGCTACGCCTCAAGATGTCCCCAATATTGTAGCAGACAGCATCGTCGAGCAGACGATCAACAAAACTTATTCATGCGAACCTGTCAGCTGCCTGATGACACTGCAGGGAAGCGATCGCGCCTTCTATATATTTTCATCCGCGTTCAATGATTTTCTCAAGATGATAGTTAATGTCCTGTGGGTTGCGACCGCGTTGTCAGGTGCTGGCTACTGGTTTGCGATGCAGGGCTTGCCAAGCAGGCTCAAAGGTTTCGGGATAACGCTGATAGTGGTGGGCATTCCATACTTTATCACAAATTTCCTGCTTGCCAGCATGATTCCATTGATGCTGCCACCTCAATTAAGCTCCATACAGCCGATAATCTCCCAGATGATAGGACAAATGTCGAATAATTTCCTTTATGCGCTAATTGCTGGTGTTGCATTGTTGGTAGGTGGGATTACTCTTGGCTTGCTGACCAAACGCAAGAAGAAATGACATTCAGCCTATGTAGCGGATATCCTTTTCATTCTTCTTTTGTATCGTCACATATTTCTGGAACTGCTTTTCCAGGAACCTTTCTATGTTTTCCCATTTCCTTAATTGCTCTTTGCTGAGTTTTCTCTGAGTGTGCATAACATATTTTATATATCAACGTGCTCAAATAGTTTATGATGCTAATTCGGGAAATCATGAGCCGCAGTATAGTGACGGTCAAACCA
>SCSR01000099.1 GCA_004297575.1 archaeon | reverse complement strand
GATATTGCATAAAGCTTTTATGTACATAATTCAAAGCATAGAGCATGTTTAAGCATAGAACCTCGATAGAATTCCCTCCAGAACTGTGGAAACAGCTGTCGTCGAAGGTTCCTGACAGGAAGAAAGGACCATTCATCATCGAAGCTGTGAAGGAAAAGCTGTCACGAGAATCCATGAAAGCAATCATACTATGCGGCGGGCAAGGCACACAGATGAGACCTCTTACACTATCTTCGCCGAAAGGGATGCTGCCTATAGGTTACAAGCCATTGCTTGAGCACACTGTCGCGATGCTGAAAGAGCAGGGAATATACAATCTCATTTTTGCTGTCGGTTACTTGGGCGAGCAGATAATCAAATATTTCAACGATGGCTCGAATTTTGGGACGAAGATAAACTACTTGACTGAAAAGGAACCGCTCGGGACTGGCGGAGCTGTGAAACAGACTGAGAACATGATAAGCTCTACTTTCATTGTAGTGAATGGCGACATAATTTTTTCCAAGCTTGACCTGAAGGAATTATTGCAGTTCCATAAGGACAAACAGGCGTTATGCACGGTCGTATTGACAAAGGTAAGCGATGCAAGGCCATTCGGACTGGTAGAGACAGATGCTGATGGGAAGATAAAGGCATTTACGGAAAAACCCAAGTTCTCTTCTGCAGGATGGGTCAATGCAGGGATATACGTCTTGGAGCCGGAGATTTTCCAGATGATCAAGCCGAACAAACATGTGTCATTGGAAGCGGACATATTCCCTTCGGTTGTTGAAAATGGAAAGCTGTTTGCATTCAAGCATTCAGGATACTGGACTGATGTCGGAAAGCCTAACGACTATGAGAGAGTGCTAAAAGATTTCTTTGCTGGCAAGATAAGATGACGATATATTTGAAAAAAATCAAATCAAACAAATGCCTAACCGAATAGGAAAAGTACGCCTTAAGAATAACTTGATGCTTGCGCCAATGCACGGCGTGAATTGTGTAGCTTTCCGTATGCTTTGTAAAAAACATGGTGCAGGCTTGGTCGGGACTGGGATGCTTCATTCTGATTCCATAGTTATCGATAAAGCCAAAATGGATGTGATAAAACAAGAACGTCCATTGTCGATACAAATAGTTGGCAAAGATCCATCAAAAATGGCGGATGCAGCAAGGATGCTTGAACATCGAGCGGATATAATAGACATAAACTTCGGATGCCCTGACTACAAGATTCTTGAACAGAAATCAGGCGCGTTCCTGATGAAACACCCTGAACAGATAAAACGGATTGCCAGCAAGGTTGTGGGTGCAGTAAACTGCCCGGTTACAGCAAAAATAAGGATAGGCTGGAACGACAAGACAATAAATGCTATAGAGGTCAGCAAGATGTTGGAAGATGCTGGTGTTTCTGCAATTTCAATTCATGGCAGGACGAAGAAACAAGCATATACCGGGAAAGCAAACTGGGAGATGATAAGAAAAACGAAAGAGAAAGTAAATATTCCGATAATAGGGAACGGCGATATATTCACCCCGAAAGACTACAAGAACATGCTTGAACAAACTGGTGTTGATTTCGTCATGATTGGGAGAGGGGCAATGGGGAACCCTCATCTGTTTGAGAATTGCACACGGCTCATCAAAGGCGAAAAATTGATAGAAAAGACGCCAAAGCTCACATATTCGTTATTTAAGGAATTCCTCAGATATTATACCAATCATTCGCCCCATTTCACATTCTCAGAAATCCGCAAGCATGCTATATGGCTTGCAAAAGGATTGGATGATGGTAATAAAATAAAAGACAGACTAATGAAGACAACAAGCTTGGAAGAATTGAAAACTGTTATGAAAGAAGTTTCTAGCAATTAGCCAGCAAACTGCAAACCCAAATGCTTTGAATATTTATCAATCAGCTTGTCATCAATTCTCGTTAATTCGCTTTTCGGCAATACTTGCAACAATTTCCATCCGAGGTTCAACGTGTCTTCAATGCTCCTGTTCTCCCTGCTGCCTTGCCTCACGAACTGTTCTTCGAATGACTTGGCGAACTTTAGATAACCGCGATCCCTTTC
>SCSR01000098.1 GCA_004297575.1 archaeon | reverse complement strand
GCCGCTGAAAGATATCAGGGAAACGGAATCGCATGCAAAGGTGTTTCTGGAGATGCTGAAGACGAGGGAAAGGATATCAGAAAGCCTGCTGCTCGGCTGGCATAAGGGCATTTTCGGGGCGACGAAACCGGATATCGCGGGACGATTCAGGAATTACCTAGTGAGAGTTGGCGTGTACATAGCGCCCGATTGGCGGGACGTGAAGAAACTCATGGAGGAGCTTGTAAAGTTTTCAAATGAATCAAAACTCAATCCTGTAGAGCTGTCTGCAAGGGTACATTACATGTTCGAGAAGATACATCCGTTCGGTGACGGGAACGGCAGGATAGGCAGGCTGCTGATGAACTATATTCTGTGGAAGGCTGGTTACCCGATGCTGATTATAGAGTACAAGAATAGGAAATCCTACTACAAGGCTCTGCAAAAAGGCGAGGAAGGCTTTACCAAGTATTTCATCAGAAGATACGTGTCCATTCACAAAAAGCGCCTGAGGTGATTCACACATGAATTTAGATTTAAAGAACCAATTGAATAAAAGCATGATAGCTTATCAGGATTTTGAGAAAGTGGATATACGCGTGGGAATGATCGTAGAGGCAGATGATTTTCCAGAGGCGAAAAAGCCTGCATTCAAGCTCAAGATAGACTTTGGAGAATTGGGAGTGAAAAGGTCGACAGCGCAAATAACTAAATTATACAAAAAAGAAGAATTGATAGGGAGACAAGTGATAGCCGTGGTTAATTTTCCGCCAAAGCAGGTAGCGAACACTGTGTCGGAAGTGCTGACATTGGGAGTGCCTGATAAGAATGGCGATATTGTTTTGCTGAGACCTGATGCTGAAGTGGAACCGGGAGCAAGGATGTACTGATGGCAGAGCAAGAAGGGATAACAGCAAAGAAGGCGGAGAACTTCTCTGAATGGTACACGCAGGTCGTGCAGAAAGCCCAGCTAGCAGATTACGGTCCGGTGCAGGGGACGATTGCGTTCAGGCCGAACTCGTATGCGATATGGGAGAACATGCAAAAGATTTTCGACGCGAGATTGAAATCGCTGGGAGTGAAGAACACCTACTTCCCGCAATTGATACCTGAGAGTCTTCTGAAGAAGGAGGCTGACAATTTCAAAGGGTTTGCGCCAGAAGTTTTCTGGGTGACACATTCAGGCGACAACAAGATGGGAGAAAAGCTTGCAATCAGGCCGACATCAGAGACGATAATGTATAGTTTTTACGCCAAGTGGATAAGGTCGTGGAGAGACTTGCCGCTGATGCTGAACCAGTGGTGCAATGTCAACCGTGCAGAGATAACTTCGACCAAGCCGTTCATACGCACTAGCGAGTTTTTGTGGCAGGAAGGGCATACAGCGCATGAGACGCATGAAGAGGCTGAGAAGATGGTAATGCAAATAATAAACGAGTATAAGGTGTTTGTTGAAAATTATTTGGCAATTCCTGTGATTGCTGGGAAGAAGACAGATGCTGAAAAATTTGCAGGTGCTGTCGCCACTACGGCAATCGAGGCTATGATGCCTGATGGAAAGGCGTTGCAGTGCGGGACGTCGCATGACTTGGGGCAGAATTTCTCCAAGCCGTTCAACGTGAGATTTTTGGACAAGAACGAGAAGGAGCAGTTCGTGTGGCAAACATCATGGGGTATAACTACTAGGTTAATCGGAGCGTTGATAATGACACATGGGGATGACAAGGGATTGGTTGTTCCTCCGAAGATTGCGCAGACGCAGATTGTGATTGTGCCGATATACTACAAGGAAGCTGACAGGAAGAACGTGATGAGCACGGTGAAGGATGTTGTCACAGGATTGCAGATGCAGGGATTCTCGGTGCATGTGGACGACCGCGACGGATATACGCCTGGATGGAAGTTCAACGAGTGGGAGATGCAAGGGATTCCGCTGAGGATTGAGATAGGGCCGAAGGATGTTGCAGCAAAACAAGTCGTCGCAGTAAGAAGAGATAATGGAGAGAAAATCAAAGTTCCGCAGAAGGAGTTGAGTGCGCAGGTGTTGAACATCCTGAACGACATGCAGAAGAATCTTTTTGAAAAGGCTGGCAAGTTTTTGAAAGAGAGCATCACTGCTGCCAAAAGTTACGAGGAATTCAAGAAAACTATCAAGGGCAAAGGCGGATTTGTC
>SCSR01000097.1 GCA_004297575.1 archaeon | reverse complement strand
GGCTGTATATACAAGTTAGTCTCCTCTTTTATTTCACGGACAACCGCATCTTCAACAGTTTCATTTTGTTCGACATGCCCACCTGGCAATGCCCACTTGCCTTTAAAGGGCTCATGGTTCCTCTTCGTAAATAATATTTTGCCGTCTTTCTCAATTATCGCACCTACAGTCGCTATTGGCATGTTTGAGAATTGGTTAGACTAACGCATAAATAGTTCATTTTTCAATTCTGATTTAATGGCTGGCTTGTTAGCTGTTTATTCCAAGGAAAGCCCTATATGGCAACACTTATCATATGGTGTGCGTTCTATTCAACATCGGGGTCGTAATGGATGGGGTATTGCAACAAACGGATATAACGTACACGGAACAGGCGCGTTTTGGGGTAGCCAAAATGTTGAAAAAATGGAAAGTATCATGCCGACATGCGGCATAGCTACTGTTCAGCGTGCACATGATGGTTTGACCAAAGACGAAATACAACCTAATCAGGTGAATGGGCTTTCGTTTGCACTGGATGCAAGGATAGAAAATCTACGACATTTTGTAAAGGAATTCCATATCTCATATAGCACTGTGCAAGCTGCAAGTATGATAATCAAACAATCACACAGCAAATCAATACAGGACATTGTGTTTGGGTTATACGAAAGAATTGAAGGTTTCCCTAGCATTGTAATGCAATCAGGACGAGATATTTACGCAGCTAGAAACCCTCAAGGATATACAACACTGTTCAAAGGAGAATCAATGAATGGAGACATTGATGTGGTGTCCACTGAACCATTTACAATGAATGCCATCAATACTGAATTAGAAAATTATGACAACGAAATAAATAAGGTACGTGAACTAAATCCTGGCGAACTGGTCAAGCTCGGCGAAGGCACAATAGGCAGATTTGACAAAGGAAACAACCAGTTTTTCTGCGGACAGGAAGCTACCCATTTTATGCATACTTGTTCACATGTGGGCAGCACGAGCGCATATAATATGAGAAAATCAATCGGCAGAGGCTTGGCGAAACGCAGTTCATATGACGCGGATGTTGTTATACCAGTAAATGATTCTTCCAGGCCTGCTGCATTGGGGTATTCTGAAAAAAGCGGCATACCTTTCGAAGAGGGTATCATGGCAGACAGATATTTTGATTCATTTGTACTGGCGCTCGAGGCTGTAGTCAAAGAAAAATCTGTAATTGCAATCACGGATGGTGTGAGAAGCGGGAACGAGCTCATCAGAGCTATAGAGGCGTTGAGACGAGCAGGCACAAATAAAGTGCATGTTGCTACTGAAAATGTTTATCCGTTACCTCCATGGGCATGTGACTTGTCGCCTATGAGACTCGGTAGAACGCTTGAAGCTAGGAGAAGAGAAACAGACGAAACAGTCGAGGAGTACCTGAAAGTCGATGGATTTATGTCTAATACGCCAAGAGAACTAGCTGATGAAATTGGGATTCCACTCAACAGGCTGCATCTATAGCCTGCATCTTAATTTATAATCTTGAAAATAAAGTATTGATAACATGATAGAGCTGCCTATAAAGAGGGATTATCTGCCGATCAGGATTTCGGAAAAAGTGATAAAGGAAGCTGTGGAAAAATCCAAGGCGAGCAATCGCGGGATAATAGCCATAGTGACTGCGACGAAGCCCGATTTCTACAAGCAGGCACCGGTAGCGATAGAGTGCATGAAACAGGATATGCCGTTCTTCATCATCAACACAGGGCAGCATTTCGACGATGTCATGGGATATGGATTGAAGGAATTCGGGCTGGAGAAATTCATCGCATGCGACTTGCAGGTGAGAGGAGACCTGATGGAAAAGTCGAGCGAGATGATATTGAAATTAGGTACTTTTGGAAGGCACCTGAAGAAAGAGTATGGCGCGACGGTATTGCCTGTAGTGCATGGTGACACACTGGCTGCTGGAGTGTCTCCTTTGGCTTGGATATTCTCACTAGGGCAGAAGGTGGCACAAAACGAGGCAGGTATCAGATCGATGGCGCCAGTCGGAATCAAAAACATCAAAGCCGAACCGAGTGAAAATGATATAGAGAATTTCATAGACAAGCAGTTCAACGGCAAGTGGATGCTGATGAGGGAAGAACCATTTCCGGAACAGATTGATACATGGATATGCGCTGCAGGGACTGAATATTTTTTCGCACCATGCGAACTTGCCAAGGACAATTTACTGAGAGAGGGATTTCCGGAAGATAGGATATATACTGTAGGGAACTCGGGAATCGATGCGATTGACATCAAGAGGAAAGAAAAGCCGAGCACGAGCATATTCGAACATTACCCGCAACTGGAGAAAGGAGAATGGATCAGAGTCGACATACACAGGAGAGGAAACCTCACTCCTACCAGATTCAAGTCCATAGTGCAGGGTGTGACTGACTTGGTGAAGGATGGATATAACGTCATTCTTGTAGAGCTGAATGCGACCAAAGCTGCACTCAACCATTACAACTTGCGCGATAATCTGGTGAAGCTTGCTGAGGAGCACAAGAACTTTTTGTTCACACCTCTCTGGAAAGAGTATAGCCATGTGATAGAATTTCTGGACAGCAAGCATTGCGCGATTGAGTTGACAGACTCGGGCTCGATGCAAGAGGAACTGTTATACTTCAAGCATGTGATGCCGCTGACTGTAAGGTTGAATACGGATAGGCCAGAAACGATTTTCCAGGCAAAGAACAACCTCCTTGTCCCTCCGATTTCAGCATCCTTCATCACAAAGATGGTAAAGCATGTGGAAAAGAACGAGACTGTGAAAAACAAGATAATGGCGAAGAAGCAGATATACGGCAAGCCCGGGGAGATTTCAATGAAGATAGTGGAGATACTGGAAAGGGAGAACACTGCGGACAATATCGCGTTCAGATGGGTGCACCAGAGGTTGAAGCTGTGGAATGAAACAAGCAGCTTGGATTACTTGTGAATATATTATTAATATTAGCTGTACAATTCTTTCTATGAAGCTGGTTTCACTTAACGTATGGCATGGGAGGGTTTTCGACCGCCTGATGGATTTTATAAGGGAATATTCGGAGGACGTGGACATATTCTGTTTCCAGGAAGTGTTCAGCTCCAGCGTAAAGCACTACAAGGACAAGATAATGATAGCGAACCTGCTTGAGAGGATTTCCAAAGCGTTGCCGGATTTCCAATGCATATTCTCACCCAACGTCAGCGGATTCGATTGCAATGCAGAGGCGGTTGATTTTGACCTGGAATTTGGGCTGGCGACATTCGTTAGAAAGTCGTTGAGGCTGAAATCCCACGGAAGCTTGCTTATACATGAGTTCAACGGGCCGATAAACGAGGACTGGTCGAACTTTCCAATCATGCTCCAGCATATGACATTTGTTTCCGGCAAAAAGGAATACACCATATGCAACTTCCAGGGCACTCCAAGGCCTGGGTCAAAGCTTGATTCCAGGCTAAGGCTGGAACAATCGAACAAGATAAAAGAGTTCATCAGTGGCAATACTGCCATAGTCGCGGGCGATTTCAACCTGCTTCCTAGCACAGAAAGCATCCGTATCTTGGAAGATGTTATGAAGAACTTGATAAAGGAGTTCAAAATCGAAAGGACGCGCAGTGATCTGAATATCGTCGATGGTAAGATAGGCGACCAGATGTATGCGGATTATGTGTTCACAACAAAGGATGTTGATGTGCAAGATTTCCAGGCGATTGATGTGGAGGTATCAGACCACCTTCCTTTGCTGCTCGAGTTCTCGTAATATTTTAGAACATCTGCACCACATTAATTAGAGATATACAATGAGATGCTTACTGCTACACTGCAATAAGTTTAGTTACAAATTCCATCATGCTACTCCAGTTGCAGAACCGAGCGATGAACAAGAATCGACATTCCAAGATGCTATGGTGGTTTTTGTTGCTGCTGAGAAATCTGATGTGGATGAAACTGTAGAAAAAGCCGCTACTGAAATATTGAATATCGCACAGAAAGTAGAAGCAAAACAAATAGTGATAAACCCTTTTGCACACTTGACCAAATCGCTTGCATCAGCCAGCAAAGCTTTGGAACTGACAAAGGCGCTGGTATCAAACCTAAAAGAAAAATCAAAATTGGATATAGTGTATACTTCATTTGGATGGTACAAGAGTTTTACCTTAGATGTATATGGTCATAATGGTTCTCAAGAGTTTCGGGAGTTCTCATAAACATTAACTAATCCAAAAACAAAATACTTTTCATGAACAAGAAAGCGCTGCTCGAGGCTGCATTGTTCGTCTCAGACAAGCCATTGAGCGTCCAGTCACTTACAAGGATAACCAAGATTCCTGAAACCGAGATAGGAAAGATGCTGGATGAAATCGCGGATGATACGGAAAACGAGGATAGGGGCGTGGAGCTGATAGAGACGCCTGTAGGGTTTGAGATGAGGATCAAGCCGGAATACAGGGACAATGTGGCAGAGCTTGCACCGTTTTCCGATTTGTCAGAGGGAATGATGCGCACGCTTGCTATAGTGGCAGTTCGCCAGCCAGTCAAGCAGTCGGTGATCGTGAGGTATCAGGGCAACAAGGCTTACGGGTATATCGCCAGCCTTGAGGAGAAAGGATTGGTGAAGACAGAAAAATCGGGACGCACGAAGATAATCATGACCACGCCGGACTTTGAGAAGTATTTCGGCAAGAGCAGCGTTGAAGTGAAAAAGACGCTGGAAGAAAAATTGTGAAGGCTTAAATGTTTTAATCCATCCATCTTCTATATGGGAGATTCTGAACAGAGGTTGTTATCAAAAGATGATTTGAAGAATCCTGGATGGAAGTTCCAAAGAAATTATGTTGCGCACACGCTTTTTGATTATCTGATAGCGATGCATTTTCACAATGCTAAAGTAATCGGATATTGTGAAGAGCCTGTAAAGGAGCGTGACGGATCGATAAATGCGATACAAACCTATGGAGACGGCACACATGCAATCTGAGATGATGAACACACAACCTGAAATATCACAACTCACAGGCAAAGTTTATGCTATATACATAAAATTCTGATGTTTTGGAAGAAGAGCTCTAGCCCCACTTGTCTTTGAGCTTGTCCCATCTTCTTATCTGGCCTTTCTTGGTGCGGAAGAGAAGCATGAACACAATCACAGCAACAACTACAATACCTATGATTATGTATGTGATAGTACCAGTAAGGCTTCCGAACAGATTCCCGAACGGCGAAGGCTGTTCAGCTGCTATGGCGAACAATGACAGTCCAGGAGATGCTGCCGAGTAGTACACGTATGTCGCGTCGTCGCTCAGCTTGGTTGTCGAGAGCTTGTCCCAGCCGGTCGTGCGCCTGTATAATGATATGCTGTTAGCACTGATGTTATACTGTGTCAGCCATGATTTCTCGACCTTGAACTTGATGGATGCATTGGACACATCTGTATCCGTAAAGCTGGTTGTCTTGACTTCCAAGTACAAATATGCATTTGTCAAAGTGGATGTCGGGGTCAATACCTGAGAGACGCTTACGCTCCCGGTTATCGCATTCTTCGCGCCTACGGAAATCTCCTGTATCTTCGAGCTGGCATCTACAATTGTGAATACTGCTGTCCCGCCTGCTGGAGCGGATGTGCTCGAAGCGACTGTAGGCTGCAATCCTGCTGGAGGCAAAGGTGCTGTTGTTGTAGTTGTTGTTGCAGTGGTTGCTGTCGTGGCTGAAGTGGTCGCTGTGGTAGCGGCCGTTGCAGCTCCCCCGGCAGCTGTCGTAGTGGCTGTTGTTGCAGCAGCTGTAACTGTCAATGACTTGGAAGTTGCTGTAATGCTTTGGCCATTACCGCCTGTGATTGTTGCACCGACTGTGTAGCTTCCCGATGTGACAGCCGAGAGCGAATATGCTACAGTAGCGATTGAACTGCCGCTTATCGTGCCGCTTGTCGAGGCGCTGGTAGTGCACACCAGGTTTGTAGGACACGAAACCGCCAAAGAGTAAGTAGTCGAGATGTCCCCCGAGTTGCTTATGACAAGTGTATATGTTGAACTCTGGGTTGTTGTCATTGAACTTGAGGAAATGCTGGTTGATACCGACAATGAAGCTGGGGATAAGACTGACAAGCCTGTTTGCTCTGTGTCGGACAATGATGCCCCAGTCCCGCTGTCACTCGCTGCAACTGAAGCTGTTATCCTGTTAGAGTAATCGCCGGCAACGTCTGCAGTGCATGACCATGTTGCAGAACCCGCGCCGCTTGCATCAAGAGAGATTGGCTGCGAACCCGATGGCGTGCATGACAATCCGTTCGGAAGAGTCAATGTCCCGCTAGCGCTGCTGGCAGTAGAGCTAGAGACCGAAACGGTTATGCTGAAACTGTCGCCCTGGTTCACGCTAGAAGGAATTGTAACACCTGAAATCGAGATTGAACCTGTTGCGAAAACTGTGGTGGACATTGCAAGCAATGCCATAACTGCGATTGCGATTGTTTGTATCTTTTTCATTTTAACTCACCGTGACAATTACACCAGCTGCCCCTACGGCTGTTGTCGTGTCAAGCCTTACAAAGTAAGTCCCTGTCGCTGATAGCGTGTGGGTTGTGTTGAAGTTGCTGCCAGATGCCTGCGATATCGGCAATGATAATTTTGTTGTTGCTCCAGTTGTTGCATTCTTGTAGAAAACCGATGCTGTGGAATTTCCGGTGTTGGTCCATATAGTCATCACTCCCCCGTTGCTGAAGCTTGTTGTATTCGTGCCGCCGGAAGATGTCCATAGTCCAGGCAGCGTCGTGCCAGAGGCTGTGGAATTGATATTGATTATGGTTGTATTGGTCCCAACGCCTGGAACTGTGATGGAGACCACGTAGACTCCTGGCTTGGTTATAGCTGTGCTCGGAATGGCGAATGACTGACCCAATGGCACACTGGCATTGCTGTAGCTAACATTGGAAGCGGAAGGCGAGAATATCTGCAGGCTTCCTGTAGTGGAAGTGTTGCCATTTGTTGTCACCGACATGCTGAACTGCTCGTTTGCGTTTATCGTCGGGAGCGTGAATGTCGCATTTCCTGTGCTGTTAACAATCTTTACAAGCGTGAAACCCATGCCCTGTGTGGAGCTGACAAATACCATTGCACCGATCGGCAAGGCACCAAGCGAGGATGACTCATTCGCTACAGTCACGTTGACTATATAAGGCTGCGACAGCGATGTGTTGATTGAAGTAGGTATCATTCCCTTGTTCTTGTTGAAGACCGAGACGAACCCTCCTGTAGCGCTCACCTGGCTTCCGGATGTGATGTTGTATACTGTGACATTTACCGAAATCGTATCGCCTGGATTGTAAGTGGTGTTAGCAGTCGCGAGTGTGACATTGATGCTGCTGACAAAGAATCCGGAATATGCCTGGATGGCAGATGTGTTAGTTACATATGCATGGATATAGTAACTGCCGTCTGATGTAGGCGCTGTTGTTGTTACGCTGGCTGTGCCTGTAACAGAGGTTATCACACTGCCTAAGGATGTCGGCGTTCCGCTGCCGGAACCGGTTTCAAGCGATACATTGTATCCTGATGCTGCAGTGCCGTTGGGGAACTTGAGCATTGCCGTGATTTTCTGCGAGCTTGCAGGAGTGTATGAATTGATAAATGGCTTGTCGGTGGATACTGCCATTGATATGGCATTACCGCCTGTGACTAGAAGCGTGGCTGGCGCAGCAAACCCAACATTGCCGGTCGTGTCAGTTACTTTGACGTCCAAACCGTATGTTCCGGATGGCACGTCGGAAGGTATGGTGAAGTATATTGTCGCATTGCCAGAACTTGCTGCACTTCTCGGAATATCTGCACCTGTCGTGTTTGTAGGCAGTGGAATCTGCTTGCCGAACGCCCATACATTAGCGCTAACTGTAGAGCTATCTGTCACATTTGCAGCGCCGTTTGTTGCGTTCACATAAATGACTATAGTAGATCCAGGCGACCCGGAATATTTGTTGACCACCGATCCGGCATTGTTTCTGGCTGCAGACAATAGAGTGACCTTGATAGAAGATACCTGCACACCGATGAACCTGCTCTCTCCACTGACATTAAGCTTGATATAGTTGAAACCAGGCTGCGAGGCATTCAATGGTATGGTGACTTGGCCTGTTGTGTTTGTGGTAACCCTGCCGAAGCTGACGTTGACATCACTGGATGATTGTGCCTTGAAAAGCGTGGCATCCACTTGCTTGCTGTTTATCGCTGCCCCTGTCGTGACATTCAAAAGCGTTACAGTAAGAGAGATGTTGGTGTTCACATCATAAGTAAATGCATTCGTGGTTGCAATTATGTTGTAGGCATTGACATCGAACCCTGTATATATATCCTGTGAGCCTCCGGATCCGCTGGCTTGGACCTTGACATTATGATGGCCTGCGGTCGGGGTGACGATGGTCGCCTGCCAGGCATTTTGCCCAAGCGAGACGATGCTTGATGACGATACAGCCGTTGTCCCATCCACAGTGACAGTCGGCTGGCTTTGCGCGCCGAAGATATTGATAGTCGCATTCGAACCTACTGCATATGTCGGCTGTGTCGGCTGGACGAACAATTGCAATCCCCTGACATCGAATCCGCTGTACAAGGTCTGCTTGACGATGCTAGCTCCAGTGTCTACAGAAACAGTTGCCTGTATTTGGTGGAAGCCGTATGTCCAATTGGCATTCTTGATCGCAGTAGGGTTGAGCGAGGCTACCGCAGTGCCGTCGCTTCCTGTCGTGGTATCTAGTGTTGTCTGTGAGTTGTCGACAGATATGGAAAGCGCTGCATTCGCAATGCCTGAACCGCTTGTAGAGTTGGTTATCTTTACAGTCAAAATTACATTGTCATTAACCTGATAGGAGGACCTGTCAGTTGAAAGCGATGCACCGAGGTTGCTTATCTGTATCCATGTGTCGGAAAGGCCATGGACCACAGTGTTTGTCTGCGTGCTGTTTGCAGTCACGTTTGTGACCAAGCTGTAGAATCCGGTGGTGTTGATAGCAGGCAGGCTTACGGATTGATTGACAGGTGTTTGTTCTGCATTGCCTGTGATGTTGAAGATGTGAACAGGATATCCTGTCACGACATTACCGTTCTGGTCGTATGCAGTGATGGTTGCATTTGCAGTCGCGTTTGCTTCTGTGCTTTCAGTAAGGCCAGTACGGCTGCTATCGCTTATAGGCTGACCTGTGGTCGAATTGAATGCGAATATCTTTGCCTTTATCGCGCTGCCTGCGCCAAAAGTGAAAGGTGATGCGTCCAAGAAGAGCTGGAAGTCTGCCGCAGAGACTGGGAAGTACCTGTAAAGAGAGAATCTTCCGGTGCTTGTGGCATTGCTGACATTAATCATAAGCAGGTACTTGCCTGCCTGTGTAATACCCCGGTCGCTCAGGCTGACAACAGCGCCCCAATTGTTGGTATCGTTGTTGAATGCAAAGTAGAATGATGTGCCTACAGTTGTCTTGTCCAAGTTCGCGAATTGCCCTGTGACGTTCACGCTTGCATTTGTCCTGGAATCTGTAAGTACGCCTACATTAGGGTTTGGATCCATCACCGAAATGTTGATGTTATTGTTTCCTGTCAATACAAGTGATGGTGGGAATCTAGGCTCGACTCTCCACGGCTCGCCGAAGTTGGAAGAAAGCGTATTCAAAACTATGGTGCCGTTGATGGTGGAATTTACGGTGACATTTGTAGAGTTGGCAACACCTACATATGAGCTAAAGTCGAACCCTGGAACAAGCTCTACGGTGTAGTTCCCTGGCGACGGCACAGGTATCAAAATGCTGGTTGCCGGGCTGCTCATCATAAGGTTATTGATTATAAACCCATTCTGATCAAGGTAATTCAATATTGTGTTGTCAGACATGTTCCTGATAATAAGCTTGTTCATGAACCAGAACTGTCCGCCGGCAAAGCCTGAGATGAAGTTCGGTTGCAAACCGCAGTTTGTTGGCGGGAAGAGCGAGGTACATGTTTTAACTGTAAGGTTGATATATGCCGGAGTGGCAAGGTTGCATGTCATGGCAGTAGAAACCCCCTGCGTTACTTTTAGGGTGTTGTTGATGCACATGCCAGTGATTGGCGCATTCGAGCTTCCAAAGCTTTGCGACTGGCCGTAGATAATTGCCCCGAGCGCAGTCGGTGTCGCATTTGTAGGAGCAAGCAAGTTCACTGTAATGCTTGCTGGCATGCTGATTCCGGAGAACATCTTGAGGAAGGTCATCTTGCCGCTGAAAAGATTCCTGCTGAAACCAGCTACCTGATTCAACAGATGGCTAACCTCGCTCATCAAGCCTGTAGCGTTGTTCAATGTAACATTCGCGCTTATCTGCCCGCCTGACTTGAGCGTTATCGGCGGCATGATCACCTGCGAGCCTATGGCTGCATACCCTCGCTGGCTGTTTGTGTCAAGCGTCGGGAAGTACTGCGGAACCCCTCCAGAGCTCAAATTCTGGGCTACAACGAAAATCTGGTATGTAGGCATGTACATCGG
>SCSR01000096.1 GCA_004297575.1 archaeon | reverse complement strand
CGCAACTTTTCTATATCAACATCAGCTGAATGATGAGCTGCGATAACCACGGTTTCCAGCCTCTTTGGCTTACCGTCCTCAAATTCCACAGTAACTTGTGATTTCCCATCCGGTCTCAAATAAGGCAATGTCTTGTTTTTCCTGACCTCAGCCAATTTCTTAGTCAACTTATGGGCCAGTATCAATGTCAAAGGCATAAGTTCTTCAGTTTCATTTGTAGCGTAACCGAACATCAATCCCTGATCACCGGCTCCAATTTCCTTATCTGCATCTTTGCTTTCGTCAACGCCTTGCGCGATGTCTGGAGACTGTTCGTGTAAAGTGACAATAACGCCAATATCGTCGGCACAGAAGCCGAATTCCTGTTTGTCGTAACCGATTTCACGGAGCACTCTTCTTACGGTGTCCTGGATATTAACATAAGCTTTGGTTCTGGCTTCACCTCCGACCACAACCAGACCAGTAGTTGCAAAACATTCAATGCCCGCATGGCTGTTGGGATCCTGTCTTAGCATTTCATCATAAACGGCGTCGGAAATCTGATCGCAAACCTTGTCAGGATGACCTTCTGTAACTGACTCAGAAGTGAACATGTGTTTCATACGGATTTATTTCATACTTTATATTTAAATGGTTTATGAAACACCTGTACAGGGCGCTGTCCCAGCGGTTCGGGAGGCTGGAGTGGTGGCCCATCGTTGATAAGAGGAACATGCAATTCGAGATAATCTTGGGTGCGATACTGACACAGCAGGCATCATGGAAGTCGGTGGAGATGGTGATCAGGAACCTGACAGATGAAAAGATTGCGACACCCCAAGCTCTTGCGAGTGCGGATGTCAGGAAGATACAAAAGGCGATCAGACCGACTGGATTCTACAAGCAGAAAGCGAACCGCATCAAAGGAGTGGCAAAGTATATCGTGGAAAATTATGGTGGTGTTGGAAAAATGTTTGGAAAGGATACGGGTGAACTGAGGAAGGAATTATTGTCATTGAAGGGCGTGGGAAAAGAGACGGCTGATGACATACTTTTGTATGCGGCTGAGAGAGCTATTGTGCCGATCGATGCATACACTTACCGGATATTGTCGCGGCTAGGGATGATCAGCGGGAAGGAATCGTACGACGAGCTGCAGGAGATTGTCCACGAGAAAATCAATGATGTGGAATCATGCAAGCAGTTCCATGCGCTGATAGTGGAGCATGCGAAGCAGTTCTGCAAGAAAAAACCGTCATGCGAAGATTGCCCTCTGTCGGAAAGATGCGCTTATCCGATGTAACTGACGTTGCTGATGTCGAAATCATTCACAATCTCTATCCCGCTGCTTCTGGGCTTGATGTCATATGACATGCCTTTGAGGATTTCACCGAACCTGGCGCTGACCATGGTTACAGGGTGTTTTCCTCCGAAAGCTTTCTTGCTCACCACGTACGCGACTGCACGCACGTTCTCCTCATCCAATATCCCGAGCGTGTGCAGGTATTCATGCAAAAGAATATGGAAACGGTAGGCTTTTGAAATTTCAGGATTGACATGATCCACAAGGTCTGTAGCAGTCTTGTTCATCACTATGACATTCGAACCGACTGGATGATATCCTCCGACAAAACCGTTAGGCTGCACGCCGAGCTCTGACAAGCTCAGCATCAACCCGGTGCGTTCCATATTGAGGGATTCCTTGACAACAATCTTGACCAGCTCAAACAACTCAGAAAAAGTATTCGCCTTTTCAAACTCCTTTTGTAAAATTTTCATATCAATCACCCGATGTATGCAGGCGGGGCAACCTCCTCTCTTTCCCTAATCTTCCTCTGCCTCTCGACGAATTTTTCATAATGCTTTATCACATCCTGTGAGATGCTTGGCGTCACCTTCTTCAATGCTTCCTCAAAGTGATTCGGTTTGACTTCCTTCGCATCGATGTTCTCCCTTAGTGCAATCATCGCAGCTTCCCTCACTAGTGCTTCAAGGTCAGCACCGCTGTAATTCTCGGTCTTTTTGGCAATCTCTTCAAGATCAACACCCTTTAGCGGAACATCTTTGGCATGGATCTTCAATATCAATAATCTCGACTCTTCATCTGGTGGCGGCACGAGCAATGACCTGTCAAGTCTGCCTGGGCGCAGCAATGCAGGGTCTATCATGTCAGGCCTATTCGTCGCAGCAATGATTACAACGCCCTTCAATTCCTCCAACCCGGACATTTCCGTCAGCAGTTGCGAGACTATGCTCTCGGTCGCATGCTCGCCGTTGCTCCTGCTCCTTCTCGGTGCCAGCGCATCCAGCTCGTCAAAAAATATTATGGACGGTGCCACTTGCTTGGCGCGCCTGAACAAATCCCTGACCATCCTCTCGCTCTCGCCGACCCACTTGCTTCTCAGTTCTGGACCCTTGACTGAGATAAAGTTCGCGCCGCTTTCATTTGCAACTGCCTTTGCCAGCAGAGTCTTACCAGTTCCCGGCGGACCGTACAGCAACACTCCTTTCGGCGGCTCTATGCCCATCCTGCTGAAGCTGTCCGGATACTTGAGCGGCCACTCGACCATCTCTTTCAGCGAGTCCTTGATACTCTCCAGACCGCCGATATCATTCCACTTGACCTTCGGAATCTCTACCAAGACTTCACGCATCGCCGATGGCTCGACATTGCGCAATGCATTCTCGAAATCCTGTTTCTTTACAATAAGCTTTTCCATAACCTCCCTTGGCAGTTCCTCCTCGGTCTTCCATTTCATCTCAGGCAACACGCGCCTCAATGCAGACATGGCTGCTTCCTTGGCAAGGCTCCACAGGTCAGCGCCTACATAACCATAAGTGACATCTGCCAGCCAGCTCAGGTCGATATCCTTGTCAAGCGGCATGCTCCTCGTGTGTATCATCAATATCTCCAATCGCCCTGCGCGCGACGGCACTGGCAGTTCGATTTCCCTGTCAAATCTTCCAGGCCTTCTCAATGCCGGGTCGATGGCGTTCGGTCTGTTGGTCGCTGCGATGACCACAACCTTGCCACGTTTCTTCAATCCATCCATCAGCGTGAGCAATTGTGAGACGACCCTGCGCTCCACCTCGCCTGTGACCTCTTCACGTTTCGGTGCGATGGAATCAATCTCATCAACAAAAATTATCGAAGGCGCGTTCTTTTCAGCTTCGTCGAATATCTTCCTCAGGTTCTCCTCGCTTGCACCGTACCACTTGCTCATGATTTCGGGACCGGATATGGAAATGAAGTTGGCACCTGATTCGTTTGCAACCGCTTTTGCCAGCAGAGTCTTACCAGTTCCCGGCGGACCATACAGCAACACTCCCTTTGGCGCTTCGACACCCAGCCTCTCAAATAATTCCGGATGCCTCAACGGGAGCTCTATCATCTCCCTGACCTTCTGCACGACTTCCCTGATTCCTCCAACATCTTCGTAAGTGACTGCAGGGACTGCGCGCTCTTCCAATTTCAGCGACTCTGGAAGCTCAGGCAATATCTCCAAGTCAGTAGCGTCGTTTATCCTTACAATCGCGTTCGGGTCAGTGTTAACAACAACAAACCTTGTCTCTCCTGAGAACGGAGTGAAAAACAAATCCTCGATATCGATGCCGATGAATTCCTCGAACATGCTGCTTCCCCTTCCGCGCCTTCGCACGACCGGAGACGGGATGATGATGTCGCCCTTGACAACCGGCCTCATGTAAATGTTCTGCTTGATCAGGTTAGGGGAAATATGGATGATGATTCCCTTTTCAGCTGGAGCTATTGTGACGCGCTTGGCTTCCTTGACATCAGCCTTGCGTATCTTGACGAACTCTCCCACACCGCTGCCTGAATTCCTTCTTGTGATGCCGTCCATCCTTATCAGGTTCAAGCCAACGTCCGCAGGATAGGCACGGACTGCTATTGCCGCGGTTTTCTTGCTGCCCTCCAGCTCTATCACATCACCCTCGCGTATGCCAAGCTTGGACATGATGTTCGCGTCGATGCGTACCAGGCCCCTGCCAGCCTCTTCACGGGCGGTCAGTTCTCCCACTTTGATGCGGATGTCCTTGTCTTCAGCCATTTCTTTCACCTATAATTTCGTGAATAAGGAATAAATTCATTCGTCCACCTCGAATTCGTCGAACATTTTGCTGATATCGTCGTCCAAAAGCACCTTGAACGTCCTGAACATGACCTTGTTGCTCCAATGCTCGAAAAAATCCATTATCTCGTCAATGTCGTGCTCGGGAACGATGAAGGAAGACTGGTCCACCTTTTCATGCGGGACATCGTCGATTATTCCAGGCCTCTCGTATTCGTATGTCTTTTCGTCATTCGTCACGACCTGCTTCCAGCCGTAGAGCTTGCGGAAGAACGTCGTCCTCTCGGAGGGCGTCTTGAACTTTTCAGTCTTGACAGAGAACGTGAACAATATGCCGCGCTTTACCTTGGTCATTTTTATCACATGTGTTCCTAAATTTAGTATTATGTATAACATAAAAAGTATTTAAATATTACGTTGGCGGGCGGTGTTCAAATGACGGTTGAAAAATCGCCTGTTAAAAACGGTTGGTAATTCTTGATTGGAAAGAATAAAAACACTCAATCCAATAATAAAATTATGCTAAGCAGGCTTAAGAGTCATTTGTATTTGCCAGGCAGAGACAGCAAAGTATATTCTGAAATAAAGGAAATGCAGAAACATGTGAAAGAGACACTCATCTCAAGACCTAATCGTGCGATCGAGAGACAGCTTGAACGCATCTCGCCTCAAAGCGAATATCGCGTGTCGCGTGTTTTGGAAGATACAGCAATTCTTGGTATTATTTTGCCTCTTGCACTTTACCTTAGTCCAGTGTACTCTCTTGTTGGGGCGTTGGAATATGCGGCAGCGTACAAATTAGAAAAACATTCTGATAAAAGGAAAAAGGCTCTTTCAGACAAAAAGCAGTAGATTTTCTTGATAGATCTTTTCAACCATCAACCGACAATTTAATAATGCATTGTCCGTGGGCGGTGTTAAAATGAAGGCTGTATATCGGTCAATGATTCGAATTCCTTTAATCGCAAGATGTCTTATCTATACCTATCGTACGTTTTTAATTTCTTTTTCGAGGATCTTCTGTTTCTAACTTTTTGCTTCTGGCTCTTCATGATTAATCACAAGTTCCCTTCACTAATCTATTCTTTATCCAGCCACTTATAGTTTCTGTCACCAGTTGTCCGTGAATTAACCATGCAATAGAGCTTTTTATCCAAGCATTTACAACATACAAACTTAGGTGTTGGCTATGGCTGAGACTAGAGACAAACTTATCATAATGCTGAGCGTGATGACTGCCACGTTCCTTTCCGCGTTAGACCAGACAATCGTCGCTACGGCATTGCCGAGCATCATTGCCTCGCTCGGAGGGATAGAGTTCCTGAGCTGGATTGTTTCATCGTACTTGTTGACTTCTACCATCACAATCGTCATCTATGGCAAGCTGTCTGACATGTACGGGAGGAAGAGGCTGCTGATACTGGGAATCGGGATATTTCTGGCAGGCTCGGTGTTGGCTGGGCTGTCGCAGGACATTGTGCAATTGGTTGTTTTCCGTGCGATACAGGGGATAGGCGGCGGGGCGATCATGGGGACTGCTTTGGCCATCATTGGTGACTTGTTTGCGCCGGCAGAGCGCGGCAAATGGCAGGGACTGAGCGGGGCAGTGTTTGCATTGTCATCAGTCATTGGGCCTTTCCTTGGCGGCTTTATTACAGACGTGGCTGGGTGGCATTGGATATTTTTCATCAATGTGCCGATCGGGCTGTTCTCGATTGCGATACTGACAAAGTTTTTGCCACACATTAAGGTGCATAGTGTCAAGTCGGTGGATTACAAGGGCTCGGTTACTCTTACTCTGGCGTTGGTTTCGATGATGCTGGGGTTGCTCATAGGCGGCTCGTACTATCCGTGGGTGTCGGTGCAGACATTGGGGCTATTTGCATTTTCCGCAGGAATGTTCGTACTGTTCATACAGGCTGAGATGAATGCAAAGGAGCCTATCCTTCCATTGTCAATGTTCAGCAACAAGATATTCCTAATTTCGTCTTCGGTCGGCTTTATCACTAGCATGGGACTGTTCGGGGCGATTGTTTTCATACCGTTGTTCGTGCAATTCGTGCTCGGCAGGACTGCCACCAATTCCGGGCTGATACTGACGCCTCTAGTATTGGCGATGGTTGGCAGCAGCATGGTTTCAGGCCAGGTGATGTCTAGGACAGGCAAGTACAAGCTGATGACTGTAAGCGGAGTGGGGGCGGTGGTGGCTGGCATGCTGATGCTGTCGTTCATGGGAGTCGGGACTAGCGACTGGGAGCTGGTGAGGAACATGGCCATTGTAGGAATCGGGCTGGGAATCACGTTCCCGACGTTCATCATAGCTGTGCAGAATGCCTTTGACCATTCCAAGATAGGCGTGGTAACGGCGTCGCTGCAGTTCTTCAGGAATATCGGTGGCATGTTCGGTGTGGCGATATTCGGGGCGCTGCTGGTGGCTTCATTCAACGGCAATTCAAGCGTTGCATTCGTGCAGAATCCGGAGGCATTGCTGGCAGGAATATCGAGCATGACATCGGAGCAGGTGCTGGCGGTCAAGGCAGTCCTTTCTTCGTCGCTGGGCAATATCTTCCTTGTGAGCACTGCCATCACATCGGCTGCGTTTGTGCTGACACTGTTCCTGAAGGAGATACCGCTGCGCAAGACGCACAAGCCTGTGCTGGAGGAAGCCGGGATAGAGCTTGCTGAGGAAGAAGGATTTTTCAACCCGAAGGACGAGCCTGTTGAGAAGTAATCATGTGCGGTTAAATCAATTCTATTTTTCCCATACTATGTGGCCGTTTATGCCATTCTTTTCGTAGACTTCCAATACTTCTTTGCAAAACTTTAGTAACTTTTCGTCATTGCTTGCTTTAGCGAGATCATAAAGTCTGATGAACATCTTTTTTCCGGTCTCAGTCTGTTTGTAGTTTTTCTTTAGAAAATTATGTTGCGCACAAAGAGTTTGACCATTTTCTATTGTTGCTTTTCCACCTAAATCTTTTGGTCTAATGTGATCTGCTTGTATCTCTACACCATCCATTCTACCTTTACCGCAAACAACACATCGATAATTATCTCGTTTGAAAATCATTTCCTTTTGAGCTTCGGTAAAATTTTCAAGCTCATTATTTTTTATAAAACTAGGATCGTACATGTATACCCCTTTCGAAATTTTGATCAATTGACCGCTTTGTGAAAGTTTCCTTATGGCTCTATCAGGATCTCTGAAAACTCTCCCTGTCAATTTTTTATATTCCGCAACGACCCAATCGACTATTTCGGGGTGCTTAATAGCCCGTTTAGGATTTTTCTTAAAGTATTTCATTATTATGTCGGCTTGTTTTGCTTCTTCTCGATTCACCATTTTATCATCTTATGAATTTTTTGATCCCATCAATTTTAGCTTCTTCAATTATGCGTTTTTTTGCCAGTTTACAATATTCTTTATCAATATCAATGCCAATCGATTTTCTGTTATTCAAACACGATGCAATCAAAGTTGTTCCACTACCCATGAACGGATCTAAAATTATATCATCAACATAACTAAAAAGTTTAATGCATCTCCTAGGCAATTCTATTGGAAATGGTGCAGGATGGCCGACTCTTTTTTTACTTTCACCGTTAAACGTCCATAGACCATTTGTCCACTCTATAAATTCTTCTTTAGTTGTGTCTGATTTCAGTTTGTTATCTTTCTTCCAGCGGTTCTTATATAGAATGATAATTAATTCAACCGGTGCTATCACGTATGGCGCAGAAGCGCTTAGCCAAGAACCCCATGCAGTTCTTCTAGAAATGTTGCCTTCATTCCAGATAATAGTTGAATGATATTTGAAACCAACTTTCTTAGCGATATTTGTTATGTCTGCTCCTACACTTTGCTGTCCGCCTTTATTAATATCGAGAGGTACATTTAGACACAAACGTCCATCATCTTTCAACCATTCAAAGCATCGCGAGAGCCATTTTCTACTAAACTCCAAATAATCCAAGTAAGAAATTTTATCATCGTGTGAATTATATTTTATATCAACATTATACGGTGGTGAAGTGACAATCAAATCAATGCTGTCGTTATCAACTTGATTTGTAGTGAAAACATCATCATTGATTATTTTCATATCATCGTGGGCAAAAAATATCTTGTCTCTCATATCTACTCTTCCGGCAACTCTTCCCCGACTAGATCCTTCGGCACAAGCTTCTTGAAACGGTCAATCAGTTCCTTTGACAATTGCATTGCCTTTCCCAGATACTGCGCATCGACGTCCTTCACGACCTTGTGGTCGATATCCTTCCACATCTTGTCCAGCTCCTTGTACTTGGCAATCCACTCGACCTCTAGCTTCTTGGCGTCCACGAATTTCTGCAGGTACTCCACGGCAGTCTTGTAGTCAGGCTGGGTCTTGTAGTGGTACATCACGGCTGCCTGTATCATGTCCATGGCAGTATAACGAAGATCGAACACCATCGACTTGACATCCTGCTTCAATTTCCTGTACCTCAGTTCAGATGACCTCGCTTTCAATGATATCGTCTCATCGCTAGGAGGAATCATCCCCAACTGCAGCATCCTCTGCACAGGCTTGATGAAACCGGTGTCATAAATCGCCAGACCAAACCTGAGGAAATTCACCAATTCCGGAGAGCCCATCTTGATCCATTCCCAGAACTCGGTCAGCGTGTGCGTCTGTATGTGCATGTCCTTCAGTTCATGCGCGATAAGAAACAGGTGCGAGTTTACCTTGTCCAGATCCTCAGAGGTCTTCGTCGCCGTGTCATCCAAAACAACCAGCACATCAATGTCACTTGTCTTCGACGCATCACCGCGCACAGCAGAGCCGAAAATCAGCACCGACTTGATAATGCTCCCGTAATGCTTCCTCGCCTCGTTTGCAAAAACAACGACCTTCCTGTACAGTTCCGTGTCCTCCAGCTTTTTCTTGGGCTCTGCGGCTTTCTTCACCAATGCCACGTCTTCAAGCTCAGATTCCAAGTTCTCTAGGGGCATACTTTAACCTTTTCACTCCGTTGTATATAAACTCAGCGCAGCTCTTCCTTCTTCCATTTCTCAGGCGACATGCCAGGCTTTTCCAGCGCCGACTTGCCAAGGAACGTGTGCTCCTCCTCGCTTGCAATCACCAGTCCCCTCAGCGGGTCGTACCTGTGCTCGAACACCATGGCACGCTGTCTCTGCTCGGACAGGAATCCTTCCGGAGACACTCCATAGAACTTCAACGGCAAATGCTCAGGCGACGTATTCTTCTCCAATTCCTCCACTATCATCCTTATCGCAAGTACCGACTGCTGTATCGGGTCCTGGCCTCCGCCTCTTTCGAAAACAATGTAACACTCTTCATGCAATCCCATACCCTTGTGGCGCAGTTTGTAATAAGTCTCGTACAGGTAGCGCTGCTGGTCTGACCCGATAGGTATTGGCAGATGCGCAGGCCCCAAAGGCGACGGCCAACCCGTATGCACCACGCGTATCAATTTTCCGCCGTCTTCAGGCAAAATGTCAAAAGCAGCCTCTATGTTCAAACCGTCCATCAGCATGTGCTCGATATCCACCGCAATCCCCATTATCTCCTGTCCTGCAGACTCGTTGATTTCCTTGATCAGGTAGTACATCTGCGCCGGCTGCGGGAACCTCAGCAAATCCTCCATGCCAGGGCTTGCCATCGGCGTCTCCAAAACGTAAAACAGTTTGTTTTTCATCAACAATTGCTTCGGGTCCATATGCTTGTATGGAGTCTCTGTCGGGCTGGTCTCAGGCATCATATGCCCCCACATGTATTTCGCAGACACAGCCGGCACCCACAACTGGTAATAGTTTCTGAAATGCTCATCCTCAATCGACCACTTGCCGTTCACCTTTTTTATCTCATGGCTGTGAATCCACTCTTCCTCCTCCATCTTGTCCCTTTTCGCATAGTACTTGACAGTGATGTCAATGATATTGTTCCACAAAGTATCATTCTCTTTCTCCATCCACTTGGCGATTATATAATAGGCAATCCTCTCAGGTCCATAGTGCAGCATCCTCGAGCGTATCCTTTCCTTGAATTCCCTCATGAAATGCTCCTTCAATTGTATTTCGAGCTCATGCTCTGTCGAAGCTTTGATCACTTTCGTGATGTCTTCGATGCCTTTTTCCTCCTCGGGCGTCAGCTGTCCCATTTTTGTTTCCCGGAACTTTGCTCCTACTGTGTTCTCCCTATACTGTTGTTTCAGTGACAGCAGCCTCTCTTTTTTCGACAGCACAATGCTCTGGTGCGGATCCTGTCCGATGAATTCCTTCCATATGTATTTTTGTTTCTCATCCCATATCCAGTCAAGTATCCAATTCTTCGGTCTAGGGTTACCTTCAGGGTCGAGTTCAGTTCCTTCTGTCTTTCCTATTTCATCTATGAACTGGTCAAACGGCCTGCCCCAGATATCCACAAGCTCGGACGGCTGGAATTCCTTTGTCAGGAAAATGAACGGCGTCGACTCGGATGAATGCATGAGCATGTATATGGTCCCAATTTTGCCCGCCCCATCAATGATGATATTCAATCTCTCATGTCCACGCCTGTATTCAACATCAATCGCAGAATCCAAGTGCGGGAACTCTCTAGCACCGAATGCAGGCGTCTCGCTGTGCAATCCGTACTTTATCCCCAGCTCCCTAACCTTCTTCATGTTCTCTTCAAGGTGCGCTTCCTGGAATTCCGAGATAGACTCCAGATCAATCTGCACAAAATTGACACCCTTGGTCAGCGCGTAGTTAGCCTTGCGGTACAGCCCCGAGTATTGCATCTTCTCTTCCTGCTGGGCTGCCCCCATGATTCCCGCTGAAACAGCGACTGTATAGCTCATCTTACCACGTCACGTTCACGCCAGGCACCTCGAACTTGGTTTTCAGAAAGTCCTTTATCATCAAGAACTGCCCGCCCGGCTCCCTCTGCATCTGCTTTGCCATCCTGTTCTGCATCGAAAATTCGTACGGACCTACTGCTCGGAATAAGTTCATGCCCAGCCCGACTTTCTTGAACGAATCGCCCACAGTCTTCCTCACATGCCTGAACTGCTGCGCCATCTTTATCGACGACGCGAACTGGGTCGCCATCTTTTTCTCCTGTTCAATCCCCTTCTCGGTCTTTTCTTTTTTGCCGAACACTCCTGGATAATCCTCTTTTATCAATTCCTCTATCTCCTCCAGCTCTTCGAAACCTTTCAGCTGTTCCGGCGACACGCCATACTCGCCCAGCAGCGAGTTGATGTAATTCTCCTGCACCTTGTTCTTCGCAATCAATTCTAGGCATCTGACGATAATGAGGTTCTGGCTGTATGTGGATGTCGTGAACGTCTCCAGTTCCAGATCTTCTGCTTCAGCCCCGTCAGGCGTCCTGAACACCGACCTTCCCCATGGTATCTGCAAAAATATGTAATACGGGCTCCATGTCCATGGCGCGACAGGCGACAACCCTGTGAGAGAATGCCTGAACTGCTCCACCAGCATCTGCCTTGCGTTGAACAAATCCTTCACATTGAACTTGACCTTATAGTGATTCTCTAATGCCCCAATATTCTTAATATTCTTGTCAGGTCCTCCCCAGTTCTTATAATAAAATCTCACAATCCTGTCGATCGACGGCTCTTGCGGCAATCCATAAACGCTCCTTTCATTCCTCCCGCCTAGCAGTTTCGCATCAATCAGCTGTTTTATCTCCAGCTCGCTGAATCCCGCTGCAGACGCATCGATATAGTCCATCTGCTCCCTTGATGCCTTGTATTTCTCTCCGACAGCAAACGGCCTCCATGCCCAAATCGTCATATCATCACGCGAGATTGCCTGCGTATCAG
>SCSR01000095.1 GCA_004297575.1 archaeon | reverse complement strand
ATCGTCGAAGAAGACTAGAACTTTTCAAGGAATCCTGTTGCTGATTGTATGATGTAATCGACATCGCTCGGCGTCAATCCGTTGTGGCATCCGAGGAGCAGTCCTGCAGCCATTATATGGTCTGCGTTCTCCAATCTCCCTGACACACGGTGCTTCAACTGCCTCTTGTAGACAGGATGGCGCGTGATGTTGCCGGAGAACAGGACTCGCGTCTGTATGCCTTTTGATTCCATGTGCTTGAGGAAATCATAGCGCTTGAACGGCGCATCTTCCTTGATTGTCAATGGGAAGGCAAGCCAGTTTGTCTCTGCGCCCGGAATCAGGTATGGTATATGGAACCATTTCTCGAATTTTGAAAAGAATGATTTTAATGTGGTGAAATTGTAATTGCGTATCTTCGAGAATTCTGGAAGGCGATTCAGCTGGACAAGGCCGAATGCAGCCGCTGCCTCGTTCATCTTCATGTTGTACCCCAGCTCGTCATAAAGGAATTTGGAATCATATGGTATGCCGTCGATTGAAAAGTTGAACCTTGCATCGAATTCCTCAGTATCATTCCCAACACGTCCCCAATCACGCAGGACCGTCGCTCTCTTTATAATATTCTGGTCGTCTGTCATCAGCATGCCTCCCATTCCGAGGGCTGTGATTATGTGAGAGCCGTAGAATGACGTGGTTGATATGTCTGAATAGCTCCCGAGCGGCTTGCCGTCAATCTTAGGACCGATTGTATCGCACGAGTCGTCGATGAGCACGAGCTTATGCTCGTCAGCAATCTTCCTCAGCTTCACCATGTCTGAAACCCCTCCTACAAGCTGTGGCACCAAAATTGCCCGCGTCTTGTCTGTAATCGCCGCTTCGACAAGGTCTTCGTTTATCGTGTACCTGCCAACAACACTGTCTACGAAAACAGGCACGAGATTGTTGAGAAGGATTTCGGAAACTGTAGTTGCAAAAGTGCACGCCGGTGTAATCACCTCGCTGCCTGCAGGAAGGTTCAATGATCGCAACGCAAGAAGGTTTGCAGATGAGCCGGAGTTTGTCGCCATTCCGGTTTTCTTACCGAAGATGGCAGAGACTTTCTGCTCGAATTCCTTTACCAATGGCCCGGATGCAAGCCAGCGGTTCTCCATGGATTTGAGGACTGCCTGCTTCTCCTCTTCTCCGTATACAGCCATTCCGTATAGGATCCTGCGATTTATCGCGCCTATGCCGCTCTTTAACTGGTCCATTATGGTCTCCTGTTAATCTTTTGGAAAATGAATTTAAATAATATCAGCTTCCCATGATGTCAATCAGCACATCCACCATCAATATCACGCCAAGTATAGTGATGACGAAATTCGGAAAGTTTCCTATCAGGTGCGTGATGAGAAGCACCGCTATGACCAGCTCCATGATATTTATCCAGTTCGGGATATCCATACCATACATTGTAAGGGGAATGATTTAATGTTTTAAATTCACC
>SCSR01000094.1 GCA_004297575.1 archaeon | reverse complement strand
ATTATACGGTAATGAAAATATGTATAATTATTAACTATACATTATAATTTCAGTAAAATAACAACATTTAAGCATAATTTATGATATATTAATGATATGGAGGCTATGGCTTGGATGCAATCAAACTTGATGTGAAGGATAGGAAGATACTGTTTGAGCTGGAAAAGGATGCCAGACAATCGAACAAATCCATCGCCAGAAAAGTCGGACTTAATACAGATCTTGTTAGGTACAGAATCGATAGGTTGAAGAGAGAAGGTGTCATCAGCTGGTTTCTGACTTTCGTAAATTTTGCGAAACTAGGGCTGACGGACTATGGTGTCTACTTCACCACTCAAAAACTGACAAGGAAACGGGAAGATGAAATGATAAACTACCTTACAAACCACAAACAAGTTTCTTACTTTTCAAAACTGGGCGGCAAGTACGATTTCATGATAGGGATTCTGGCCAAGGATGTCTTGCAATTCAACGACATTCTATCAGAAATCACAGACAAGCTTGGAGCTTACATCTCGAGCAAGGATATCGCAATACGCATAGTGCTTTTCCATTTTTCTAAGAACTATCTAGTCGGCACGAAGGAAATGAAAGGAGAACTTCCTCACTTTGGAGGAAAAGTGGAGACAGTAGAGCTAGATGAGCTTGACCGGAAGATATTGAATAGGATATCCACTGATGCAAGGCTGGATATTATTGATTTGGCACGCGAGTTAAACACACCTTCTTCAACGATAGCATTGAGAATCAAGAAAATGCGCGAGAAAAAAGTTATCGAAGGGTTCTTCACATGGATTAACTCGCAATCTTATGGGTTCCAGAATTACGAACTCATGCTGGCTCTGAAAAACATGAGCAAGACAGAAGAAAACAAATTCTACGGCTTTTGCAAGCAGCATCCCAACATTGTGTATGCTATGAAGACTGTTGGTAAGTGGGATTACGAGCTCGGCATAGAAGTTCCAAACCAGGAACGCTACCAGGAAGTCTTGTCAGAAATAAGAGAAAATTTCTCCGAATTCATAACAAACATGGAATTCGTTACTATCTTTAAGCATATCAAATATAACCTATATCCGTTTTAAAATATGATTAGGATGATAGTTTCAAATTTGAAGGGAAATACACTATCTTCTTCTGCGATGTCGTTCTTGATCATGCCATTCATCATGATACTTGTATCCGTACTTTACTCCCCACGAAGCCCATGAAGCAGCCAGTATCGCCATGCCTACAAGAATCGATACCAGTATCACTGCTATGTTCTGATATACGTTAAATCCTCCTGCATAGAACAAGAGCCACAGTATAATGAATATGACCCAGCCAAAGAACACAATAATGGAAAGCGACACCCTCCATGCAAACCCAGGCGTTTCCATAGGAGCAGGTATACGATTGTTTCTCGGAATAAAATCGCCAATCAATAATGTCCATTTATTTGTTAAGTATGTTATTTACTACAGCCTTGTTAAAATAACATTGTACATGTACAAGCTTCAGAAATATTTCAGAATGAGCCTTTTTATCTTGGCACGCTTGTCTAGATAATGCAATATCTTTTCTACAATCTTGTTCACTATTGGATCACCGAACCTGGATATAGCCAGTGAAGCTATGAACGTGACTGTTCCCAGCACAAGCGCTTGGATAAAATTTACTGTCCCTAAAATAAGGACACCTGCAAGATACAAATCCCCTCCTATCTGGCTCATCACGAACGAACGGATAATGAAATACAGCCTGTGGTGGTCTTCCTTTCTCATTTCGCTTTTCCCTTTTTACCCTTGATTCTCTTCAGCCTGAAAACGTCCTCGCGCTCCATCTCCTCCAGCCTCTGCTTGACATACTTGGCATCCTTCTTCATGCTTGGAATGGTGCGGAACTCCAACGCATTGACACGCCTCTTCGTCTTGTCAATCTCCATCAGCAGCTTCCTTAACGTAGTCTCGATCTCGGCAGCGACAATTATGCTTTTCAAAACCTTCTCGTAAGATTCGGCAGCATCGTCGATATATCCGGATGTCCCGATCACACCATAACCGCGGGTATTGAATGCGCTCACCTCGAACTGTGATTGTATCTTTGGCACTGTGACACCCATCACGTTCTTCGTTTCGAACTGGATGTCAGCAGGCTCCTTGTGCGCGAACGCAGCAGACCTGACAGTCGAACTTCCATCTACAGCTCTTGCCAAAGCTATTGCAGTCCTTGCCCCCATGTAATTTTCCTGCAATTGCGACTTGGCATCCTTTGCCTGGTTGAAGACCTTGAAGAATTCCTGTATCAGCCCGTCTCGCTTCCTCTTCAGCAACGAGTGCCCGGAGACCGCCAGCTTGATAGTCCTGTTGAGCTTCAGCAGCGTAGAGCGCGTAGGTGTTATTGGCATAGTAAAATGTTTGACGAATTCGATTTATTAGGTTTTGTGTTTCAGTTGCGAACCAAGTATATTGTGAGAAACGAAGTGTCATTGGACATATTCCATTGGTAAAACCTTTGGTTTCTGACCTGTACCAGGCAACGGGTGGATGGGATTATCCAAACCTATCAAATATCCTAAAGCATGGTACTTTTCGGATGCTGATGGCACCCAGTTTCTAGGGTACGCCACCCTACCTTGCAGCAATTTCTTGTCTGTTGGTTCAGGGTCTTCCACATACCATATGCTGTATGTGCCACCTCTCTTTGCGATTGGATACTCAACACCTATCAGTGAAAATGGACCTGGGTATGTATCGAAAATATAGCCACGAATTGTAAACCTTTCATTATTGACAGCGATGTCTTTAATGCGGGTAGATTCAACGATTCTTGCATATTCTATATATTTGTAAGATACCTGTTGTTCTTTCTTTTCCTTTCGTGGGATAAATCCCTCGACCAATAAAGCTGCACCCGTAAGCGCCAATAGCCCCATAAATGAACGTCTGGCTAGCACTGGCGGAATGATTGGTGATTCCTCTTCCATAAACTTTACACACATAGAAAACATAAAAAGGCTTGCAAAAGTGCTATGAAAGGAAAGTTTTAATAAGCACTTGGCAGTTATGCCGTCTTTCTCTTTTTAATCAAGTCCTTTGCGGTAGATGCTGTGCCGAGCATCCCGCCCAACCCCATCGTCTCGACTGCCGAAGACGGCACAATCACGATAGCATCTGTCTGCTTCAGGCTCTCGTAAAGCATGTTCATTCCCCTCAAGTGCAAAGCTGCTGGGTTCTTCTTGTAAACTTGGGACGCGTCCTCGAACTTTTTAGCAATCTGCACCTCGCTATCGCCAAGTATGATTCGTGCCTGCCTCTCCCTTTCTGCCTGCGCCTGCCTTGACATCGCATCCTGCAATGCCTGGGGTATCCTGACCTCCCTTATCTCCACTGACTGGACATTGACGCCCCAATCGCTCACTTTATTGTCTATGATCTTTTTCAGTTTCGTGTCCAAGTCTTCCCTGTTGGATAGCATCTCGGAAAGTATAGTCCTGCCAATCACATCCCTCAATGCAGTCTGGCTTGCGAAGAGTACGGATCCGCCATAGTCTTTCACGTTGATGACAGCATTCTTCGGCGAAATAACCCTCCAGAACAATATTGCATCCACATCCACAGGCACATTATCCTTTGTCAAGGTCTGTTCTGCATTGAAGCTGGACGTGATGACACGCTTGTCGACCCTGAAAGCCTTTTCAATGATAGGAAAAACGTAAAACAATCCCTCTTTGTTTATCCTGTTGAATTTTCCCAGGCGCAAAACTATCGCTTCTTCCCATTGGGAGTTTATTTTCAGACCAGAGAATACTGCGATAAGAAATCCGATTATGATGATTCCTGCACCATAAAATGTGAACGCAGAAACATACCATCCGATGATAATCAGTAACAGTCCTGCCAAGAACGGTCCAGTCGCACCTGCGGTCTCGCTGTATTTCGATGCGGACTCTCTTATGTTTTCAGGCGTCATATCATCATTCATGCTATATTGATATGGTAATGGCGTAGATAAATCTTATGTTCCTGATCGAGTGAGGATTCATTCATATGATAATATTTCCAAATACCGCTGCGCTAAGAACCAGTTGTTGAATAATTCCTTCTCATGCTCCTTGAAATTCGGATATCTCTCCTCCACTTCTTTCCAAAACATTCCGTTATGATGCCTTTCCTTGATGTGTGTCAATTCATGGAACACTATATACTCCATCATTTCTTTTGACAGGAATGCCATCTTCAGGTTGAAACACAACTTGCCGTTCGGGGCGTAGCTTGCCCATCTTGTCCTCTGCACCCTTATCATGACCTCGAACTTTTTTGATTTTGTCAGGTCGTCATACTTGTTCAGTATACTGTAAATCTCATCAGCAAGCAAACTCTTTAATGACCTTAGCAGCTTGTTCCTGTGGCGGATGTTCTGCAAATCAGCTCGGATAATTTTTTGTACCGGGTCGAAAAAGAATTTTTCTGATGGTATGATGCTGAAATCCTGGCCTAAAATCGGAATCCTGTTCTCTTTCGCATTATCATAAGCAATTTTCAGTATATTGTGTATCTTTGCATGTTTCTTGACAATCCAGTCTTGCTTTTTATGCAACAGGCTGAGCTCGCTGTCAAGATGTTTAGGCAGCACGACGAGCAGCTTTCCGCTCCTAAAGTGTAACCTAGAGTACCTTACGTTCCTCCACTCGACCAGGTAATCTATCTTTTCGCTTCCCAACTCTATCGACTTGTTGCAGCTTTTCAGGCATGCCCGAGACCTTTTCATACGACCTTCTATAATATAGAGAAAAATCCAAGGATAAATCTAATTGGTATTTTTTATTTTATAGAGATCAGTTTAGTGATATAAGCAACTGAAATTATTCATTGTTGCTTGATTGTAGCCAATTTTTCTTCGGCTGGCGTTGCTTTTTGTTCAGACATTGCTTTGACAATTTGAGGAATTTCCACTGGGGAATATTCCCAGCTGCTTGCCCAGACGATATCATTGCCAGCCAACGGATTCTTCTCGATATCACCAATTATGCGAGTGTGTTTGAGCATAGGCACATTGCCGCAGAAATACAAAACGTCCTTGCCTTCGACGCTATATCCGCCTGTAAAGTCCAAGATAACATCTGCCTCATAACCGTCGATATCCCCCCTTCCCATACCATATTTGTCAACAATTCCTATTCCTCTTGTTTTAGCAAGGTCTGCTGAAGAGTTAGACACAGAACCTTCTATGATGCCGTTGTATACTATGCCAGCCTTTTCAAGATCTTCTTTCAAACCTTTCACATAACCGCATGA
>SCSR01000013.1 GCA_004297575.1 archaeon | reverse complement strand
CGTGCCTGTCAAGCTGGTGGACGTAGGCGGGCTGATACCGGGCTCGCATGAAGGGAGGGGAATCGGCAACAAATTCCTTGACGACATACGCCAGGCATCGGTGCTGGTGCAGGTGGTGGACGCTTCCGGGACAACTGACGAGGAGGGAAACCCAACTGAGAGTTTCGATACTGAAAGAGAGATATCATTTTTGGAAGAGGAGATTGACCTGTGGTTTGCATCGGTGCTTGAGAAGATGATGGGAAAGATCGGGGGGGTGAAGACGAATGACGACATGGTCAAGGCGCTGCAGGACCAGCTAAGCGGGCTGGAGATTACCAAGGGGCAGATAGAAAGGGTGCTGGGGAAATTCCCGCTGTCGGATGTGAAAAAATTTGCAAGCGAGCTGAGGAAATCTTCCAAGCCGATCATCATCGCAGCCAATAAGATTGACATGAAACAGGCGCAGCAGAATTTCGAGAAATTGAGGGAGAGCCATGCCAACACCGTACCGACAAGTGCAGATGCAGAGATTGTGCTGAAAAAGGCTGTAGAGAGGAACATCATCGAGTACAACGTGGGGGACGGTTTTACGATTTTGGACCCGTACAAGCTCAACAACGCGCAACTTGCAGTCTTGGACACGATACAAAAGGAAGTCGTGGGAAAGTACGGTTCGACCGGGGTACAGGAATGCCTGAACAAGGCGGTATTTCAGTTGTTGGGCTACATCGCAGTATATCCGGTCGCAAGCGCAAGCAAGCTGAACGACAAGGACGGAAGGATTCTGCCGGATGTTTTTCTTGTGCCTAAAGGCACCACTGCAAAAGAGCTGGCCTTTAAAGTACACACTTCGCTCGGCGAAAAGTTCATCGCAGGAGTAGATGCCCGCACGAAATTGAGGCTGGCTGCCGACAATCCGCTGAAAAATGGTGACATCATAGAGATAGTGAGCAGAAAATGAATTTTTTTCCGAGAAAAAATGTAATCAGATTTAAATACTTTCCCCTACAAATTAATTATACAAAGAAAATGTTTTACGAAAAAGAGATTGGTCCAGCTAAGCAAAAAACTTTTCCTGAATTTTTGATTTTCCAGTAGAGGTTGATATCCAAATGAATGAAATGTTAAACACCAAAGTAACGCCGTATTTGAAACAGAGATGGAGTTTCCTGTCGACAGACGAGCGCGGTGTTGTGACGATTGAAAATGTGCCAGTGGATGCATTGGCGCAGAAATATGGTACGCCGCTTTTTGTAATGGTCGAGAGCGAAATCAGGAGCCGTTTGCAGAGATTCAAAAAGGCGTTCTCCTACCAGAAGATGAAGGTGCAGTATGCCACCAAGTGCAACTCGAATCTTGAGATTTTGAAGATAGTCAATAATGAAAAGGTGGATATCGATGCGAGCAGCGTGGGAGAAATCATGCTCGCATTGCTGGCAGACTTCAAGCCTGACCAGATAACGTTCACCAACCTGTACAAGTCAGAGCAGGACATCATGTTCGCAGCCAAGCTGGGCATAAACGCGATCACCATTGATTCCGCAGAGGAATTGGAAAGGGTGGAGAGTGTCGGTGAGAAGATGGGGCTGAAGATAAATATTTTCCTGAGGTTCAATCCGTTCATCGAGTACAAAGACTACACGTCCAAGTACCACCAATACGGCATACCAATCACGATGGCCGAGCAGGTGATAGACAAGGCTGCTACGTCGCAGTATGTGAAAATCACGGGCTTGCATTTCCATGGCGGTTATGTCAATCATTCGAAGGTTTACTTTTTGGCGGCTGAGAAGCTGGTCAAGCTGGCTGCATATATCAAGAAAAAGTATGACATTACGGTCAAGAGTATCGACCTAGGTGGCGGGATTCCATTCGACGAGCAGTACGAACAGACGTTCACGCCTGAAGATTTCGGCAACGAGTTTTCGACATATTTTGAAGAACTGGTGAAAAAGTATGAGCTGGAGATGCCTACGCTGATTTTTGAGCCAGGTAAGTTCATTGTCATGAATGCTGGCATTGCTATTATGAAGGTGATCAGCAGGAAGGAGCTTGTTGACAAGAATTTGGTTGTTGTTGACGGTTCGTGCTATTCGGTCCTTCCGGACATATTTGCCGCACATGCGACATATGACATCGTTCCTGTAACGAAATTGAATGATACCAATA
>SCSR01000093.1 GCA_004297575.1 archaeon | reverse complement strand
ATAATGTAATGCCCTTAGTAGGTTCGATGCGAACATATGGGTCAGCTACAATTCTTCCTGCGACATAAGATGCGTGTAAATATTCTTGATGTTTTGTTTCTGCTTTGACATTAAAGTTCATAGTTACCATTATTTACCAAATTTAAGATGGGTAGTTAAAGTTAAATGTTGTTCGGTTACTTTAATCTTATCGCTTCAAGGTTCTTCGGTGCGAGAGCCTCGACCTTGAAAATCCTGCTCACGCTTCTTGCCAACTCTTCTGTCTTCTTCTGGTCACCGTGGATGCATATGACTCGTTCAGGCCTGGCTCCCAGCCTGCCGATGAATGCGAGCAGCTGGTTCTTGTCGCTGTGCGCTGACAAGCCGTCCGCCGTGTAAACTTCCATCTTGAAGTTGAGTGTGAAGCTCTTGCCATCCTCGGTCATGGGTATCTCGGTCCATCCTTTCTGTATCCTTCTTCCCATCGTTCCCTCTGCCTGGTAACCTACGAAAATAAGCATGTTCCTCTCGTCTTCCCCGAGCGCCTTCAAGTGATCTATCACCGGGCCTCCTGTCATCATTCCTGATGTGGAAATAATCACGCATGGCTTGTCTTCCCTTGCTTTGGCACGTTCTGATGATGTCGTAAGCCTCTTGAAAACTGGATTGATGAACGGGTCTTTGCCTCTGAAGATTTCCCTCTGCACGTTCCTTCCAAGATATTCCGGATATGCTGTGAAGATTCCGTTCGCATCCCAAATCATCCCGTCAAGGTATATCGGCCTGTCGAAACCATGCTCTACCAAAATCGCCATCAGCTCCTGCGCACGCTCTACCGAGAACGAAGGAATCAAAACAATCCCGCCTCTCTTCATCACCCTGTCGATCGCTTCCATGAATCCCCTCTCTATCTCTTGTCTCGGCGGCATGATGTCATCCCTCCCACCGTATGTCGACTCGATGAACAGAGTTTCAACGCGGCGGAAATCCGTGTACGCCGGGTCGAGCAATGTAGTCCTTCCGAATTTCTGGTCCATGGCATAAACGATATTGTGCAATCCTTCCCCGATGTGCAAGTGGACCAATGACGAGCCGAGGATGTGGCCTGCCGATTGGAACGTAAGTCTCACGTCAGGCGCTACATCCAAGACCTCACCGTAGTCCATGGTTATCGCATGCTTGACTGCTTCCTTGACGCCGTGTGCTGTGAACAATGGCGTGGTCGTCCCTTTCTGCATCACGTCTGTGTAATCTAGCCATAGCAGTGTCGCCAAATCAAGCGCTGGTGTTGTCATGTACACCGGCCCTGTGTATCCGTATTCGTATAAAATCGGTACAGCCCCGCAATGATCTAAGTGGCTATGTGAAATAATGATCGCATCCAATTCGTTATAATCGAATTCCTTTGTGTTGAAAATCGGATATACTTCAGAACCCTGTGCTCCTGCCTTTACTCCGCAATCAATCAATACCTTCGACTTGGGTGTTTCCACCAGCGTGCATGACCTTCCTACCTCGTTCCATCCTCCGAGGCCGATGACGCGTATCCAGTCCCTCTTTGCCTTTTTCTCGCCAAAAATATTCTCCCCGACCTGGTTGAGGAACTTTTTCCTGAAATCAACCTCCTTGTGCACCATCTTCCTGATTCCCATGACCACGTCTGAATGTATCGCCGGAACCCTTTCAATCCTCGGCACCCAGAATGTCTCGCTACGAATCTTGCGGAATGTCTCTCCGCTATGGCCGATGACAAGGCCAGGTTTCTCTGCGGCAATGATTACAAGGCTTCTCTCAGGCTCGAAATAAATTTCATCAATCTTCGCATCCTCTGGCACCAGTTCCTTTATGGTTTTCTTGGCAGCATCCTGGTCCATGGTCAGGTCCTTCTCAGGCCTCACCTCAATGCGCTTCTTTATCTCCATCGCCACGTCACGGACAGTGCTCTCATGCGTCCTGAAAAATTCTCGGTCCTTGGTGTAGGCGATTATCTCCGAGCCTTCCAGCTCTACACGTGAGATTACCTTTGCTGGCAATAGAGCTTTTACTTTGTCTAGAATTTCCATATTGGATCACGTCAGGGAAAAATTATTATTGCTTTACCAAATCATGCCTGGTGAACTTTATGCCGTCTTTGTTGATGATCGCCACGTCAATCGCCTTGCCGCCCGAGCCGATATCCCTCTCGATTGCAGCACGAATCGCACGGACTGCCAACTTCATCCCTTCCTCAGCCGTCATGCCTTCCTTGTAGCCGTCCTCCAAAACACCCAGCGCCATTGGCGAACCGCTTCCTGTTGAGAAGAACTTTTTCTCGTCTTCCATGCCGCCTATAGCATCAAGGTCGAAAACCGCAGGGCCGCTCTCGTCGAAACCAGCCAGTATAAGCTGGACGTAATAAGGATAGAACTTGGAATTCTGCAAAATGTTAGATAGTAACGTGGCAGCGCTCTTGACCGAAATCTTCCTCTGGTTAGCCATCTCGAACAGCTTTACCTCGGCTGACAGGTATCTTGCCAATGTCTGCGCGTCACCGCTTGCTCCAGCTGTGGTCACGATCATGCGCTCATCTATAGGCACGAGCTTGTCCGATTCCTTGCTTGCCACGAGGTATCCCATCGTGCTCTTCTTCTCGGCCGCTACCACAGCTGCATCCTTGCATATGATGCCTAGCGTCGTAGTGCCTGTCTTCTTTACATTCGGTTTTTCTTTTATCAAATCATTTTCCAAGGAACTCACCGTTTAGAAGCGATAATTACAATTGGGAGATGGGGTATTTATAGGTTTGGGAGAGGGAGGCTTTGTGGCGTAATCGCCGACTGTGGCGAAATTCACCATCGGGGGACAATGTAGATGACTGAATTATTGATGTGTGCCATAAACTATGGCACACATATGACGACAAAAATCAGATTAAGACCTATCAAAAGCTTTGAGAATAGCAATCAATTCAACCATGCTAATGTAAAATCACCAAAACAAAATTGGTTTGCACCGATTAAAGTATTTTGGTTTGTGGAAGGTGAGAACTGATGGAAAAGAACACCATTGCAATTCTCTTGTTGCTATTCGCTTATGGGTATCTTCTTAGCACTGGCTATAATTTCATATCTATGGTTCTGATAGGCATTGCAATGCTTATCATGATTTGGGATTCTCTGGAAAACTGATTATGTGTGATTGATAACACTTCTCATCAGCGTTTGAGTCGTTATCATACTTTGATGCCTTGACACATATTGAAAAAGGTTGTTCTATGTTGCCTATGTCCATAACAATATTAATCGTCTTGAAACTTTGCGCATCAACTTTAATCACCTTTTGACAAGGTGAACCATCGCATATCATTTTGAATGTAATCCCACTGTTAGATGGTTTGGAATAAACGTCCAGTTTCGTATCTAAATCGTTCGGACTCCAATCATTGCTGATAACTACGGTAAGATTTTTTTGTGTCTGCGAAAAGTATTGTGGCTGTATATCTATGGCTTTCACATCGTAGTCTTTTCCTAACATGTAATGATGATAGAATGAGATTCCTCCAGAAAGTAATGTGTTTGTGAGCCATCCTGTAGCGAAAGTGACGATGAATGCCATGATTTTCAAAAACTTGAACCAATTCTTATTATTCTTTTTGAGATTTTCAAGCCATTTCCATTTTAAACCAAACATTTATTTCACTGCTTGACTATGTTTAATTGGACTGCCTTAAAGTCCAAGTTGTTGCCATCTACATTCCTTAAAGTCATTCCGATATCTCTTGTGCCTATACAAGAGCTTGGTATTGCGTAAGTTGGTATTTGGACAATCACAGAAAAGGGCATATCATTCCCATTCGGTACATTGATATCTTTGCTTGCAGGCATTATATTCATACATGAACTATCATAACTGAATTCTACCTTTCCAGAAAGTGATATTTGAGCTGGGTTTGATACCATGAAATTTATTTTTGTAGATTCCGCGCCTGATAAGTAATCCTTTTCTATGCTCACAGTTTTGAAAAACGGTTGTGATGGTGGAACTATTACGACGCCACCGCCACCACTTCCACCCCCGATTATCACTCCTTTTGGTTGCCCTACGCATCCAGCTAGGAATATTATCGGCAACAATAACAACACAAAATGCCAGTTATTCAGGTGTTTCATATAATCATTCATTATTGGTGGTAGCTTAAAAAGGCTGATTTACCCATCATTTAGCCTTTTCTACTGCATCTTTCAAAATCTTGACAACCTTTTCCAAATCATCATCATAGACAGTAAATGACCTACTCTTGTTATGTTCTCTGTCCCTCACTGTGACTTGCAATCCTTTTCCCACGCTTTCGCTTGTTTCCATAATAACATATTGTTGATAAAACTATTTATACTTATGCTTACATATAATTAACAGAAGGTTAATGAAATGAACAACAGGGAAATGAAAGGACGGGAGATAGCGAACCACCTAAAGATAGTCCACAAGGGCGAGTGCTACCTTGTCCCGTCGCAAAGCGCTGAAAAGACTTACACGGTGAGGATGGGAAAACAGTTGTATTGCAATTGTCCAGACTTTGCACAGCGTGGAGATGTAATAGGCAAGTGCAAGCATATCCTTGCTGTCGAAATCAAGTTCTCCAAACAGAGTGATGAGTTCGGAAATACCGTCCTGATGAAGACTACAAGTATCACATATCCCCAAGACTGGGAGGCATACGACAAGTCTCAGACCAATGAGAAGGATATGTTCATGCGATTGCTGAACGACTTGGGAGAGAGCATAGTAGAGCCTATACATGATGGCGCAGGCAGACCGTCCCTGCCTTTGAGGGATGTGGTTTTCGTCTCGGCTATGAAAGTTTACACTACGTTCTCGCTAAGGAGGTTTGTATCGGACATGAGGACAGCTAAAGAGAAAGGCTACATAATGTGGACACCCCATTACAGCAGGGTGGCAAGGTATATGAAAAGTCCAGAGCTTACACCGATATTACAAAATCTCATCAAGGTATCGAGCCTCCCGTTAAGCAAAGTCGAGACAAGTTTTGCAGTAGACAGCTCTGGGTTCTCGACAAGCGTGTTCTCAAGATGGTTCAATTTCAAATACGGAAGGAACGAGCAGGAAAGGACATGGCTCAAGGCTAACATAATGATTGGCACGAAGACAAATGTCGTGACTGCTGTGAAACTAACGGAATGTAACAGCGCAGATACGCTTCATTTTCCAGAGCTTGTCAATCAGACTGCTGATGATTTCCATATAGAAGAGGTCTTGGCGGACAAGGGCTATCTGTCAAGAGACAATTTCGATTTAGTAGACAGCATAGGTGGAATAGCGTATATCCCGTTCAAGCGCAATGCCACCAAAAAGCCGTTGGGTTCTGCCGTGTGGAAGAAGATGTTCCATTACTTCATGCTCAACCAAGAAGAGTTCATGTCGCACTACCACAAGCGTTCCAATGTCGAAGCTACATTCTCGATGGTGAAAAGGAAGTTTGGAGGAAGTGTCCGTAGCAAGACGGAAACGGCGCAGATAAACGAGGTATTGCTAAAGTTTTTATGTCATAACATCTGTGTAGTAATACAGGAGATGAACGAACTGGGAATAGAAGTGAGGTTTTAAGATGACAATACAACAAGATGCTGGAGAAATTATGGCATACATATACAACAAGTATGTTTCTCACATAGACCCAGTTTTCATTTTATTACCAGAGGAGATAGAGAAAGTAACTGGTTGGTCGAAAGATAGGATTACACGTGCTTTGAGGTATTTGAGGCAAGAGAACTTAATCACATCTCATACAGAAAATGACATAATGGTAGTTCCATCTGGAGTCACTCCAGATGGTGTTAGAACAATTGAAAATGAATCTAAATCTAAGAGCATATTTGGTTTCAGTTTTAAAATTAATCCGCTTACTGGAAATATCGAATTCGGTTTTAGCTGGGAGAAAAAATGATATGTGTGGCGAAATTAACAGAAAAATGGCAATTACGCCACAAAGCCGGAGAGGGAAATGTTTATTGTTAAAGTCAATACATCTTACTATTTAAGACTCTGTGGGAAAATGATTATATGCCAAAAATAATAAGCACTATAAATTTAAAGGGCGGTGTAGGCAAAACTTCCATGACTGTGGCATTAGCGGAATTCTTGGCACATGAACACAACAAGAAGGTTCTACTTATAGATTTAGATCCTCAAACGAATGCAACAATTTCTTTAATCGATGAAAAAACGTGGCTTCAAAAAGATAATAATGGTGAAACACTTGCACAACTGTTTAAAGACAAATTAGAAAAAACAGATAAATTCAACATAAATAATGCTATTATAAAAAATGTATCAAATTTAGGTGGAGGTATTGAAAACCTCGATTTGTTACCGTCAAGCCTCAAACTGATTGAAATTCAAGACTCTTTACCACTCATATCTGCTGGACGATTCCATGTGGTAAGTCCAGTAACAATTCTGAAAGAAGCCACAACA
>SCSR01000092.1 GCA_004297575.1 archaeon | reverse complement strand
GCCCTTCTGAGCCTTTCCAAGCGAGTTTTGTCAATGGCAAACGGCATGGCTAGGAAATACGGCGGGCAGGCTATACTGGCAGGCAGCATCACCCGTAACACATGGCTTCCGGACAAGAGGGAATTCGATGTTTTCGTGCTTTTTCCTGAAAAAATGACCAAGAAACAGCTTGAGGAGAACGGGCTCAGGATAGGCAAGGCGGTCATAGGCAAGCTCAAAGGCGAGGCGAAAGTGGATTATGCCGAGCATCCGTATGTCACAGGGCTGATAGGCAGCATTTCAGTTGATATCGTTCCTTGTTACAAGGTGGCTTCTGCAGAACAGATCAAGTCCGCTGTAGATAGGACACCATTCCATGTGCAGTATATAGAAAAGCACCTGCCGCAGAAACTGGCGCCTGAAGTCAGGCTATTGAAGCAGTTTTTGAAATCAAACGGCATGTACGGCGCGGATGCCAAGACTGGTGGATATTCCGGTTATGTGTGCGAGCTGTTGGTGATAGCATATGGCAGTTTCCTTGACGTGTTGAGGGCTGCGACGGATTGGCAAGTATCACAGTTGATTGATATCGAGAAAGTATACCAAAAGCAGGATTATCCGAAGGTGCTGGGGAATTTCAAGAGCCAGGCATTGGTGCTGATAGACCCGACTGACAGGAACAGGAATACGGCTGCTGCATTGTCGGCATACGATTTCTACAAGTTCAAGAAATGCGCCAAGCTGTTTTTGGATTACCCGTCAGAAGAGATGTTTTTCCCGAAGAAGATGCTGCCGTTGACCAAGCAGGAGATGATGCAGCTGCAAGAGCAGAGGGTTACGGAGATTGTTGTTGTCAAGTTCATTCCGCCCAAAGTGGTGCCGGACATACTATGGCCGCAGTTGAGGAAGTTAGGAGAGAGGTTGCAGGGGATATTGGAAGAGACGCAGTATGAGTTCAAGGTTTTCGGCAAGGATGTTTTCACTGATGAGAAATTCATTGCTGCAGTTTTGCTGGAGATGGAAGTGGGTAAGCTGCCGAATGTGCAAAAGCGTGTCGGGCCGAGCGTCTTCGACAAGAAGGATGTGGAGAATTTCCTAGGCAAGTACAAGGATATTGCATCTGCAGTCTACGTGGAGAACAACAACTGGGTCGTGGAGACGAAGAGACAGTTCCTGACAGCCGGTGAGAAATTGCAGGACAGCCTGAAGCAGCCATTGGATATACTGCTGGCAAAAGGCGTGCCGAATCATCTTGCAGAGAGGGTTGCGAACGGATTTGACATCATCTCAGGTGATGCCATCATGCAGGTCGCTGAGAGGAACCAGGATTTCGGCATTTTCTTGAGAAAGTATTTTGAGAAAGAAAAGCTAGCTTGATTTTATCGGCATTTCATCTTCTGTAGGAAGCTTTGCAAGTCTTACTTCCAAATCTTCACTTAGATAAAAACATGCAACACATGATCTTAGCGATGCGTATACGTACGTGCCAAACAATTTTGTATCTTCACCTGCCTCTTTTAGCAAGTCATGATACTCTTTTGTAATGTATCTTGCTCTTTCACGCACTTCCCTATAAATTGCATTATGATTTGGTCGGCGCCCCCCCGAAATTTTATCTCCACCCACAATTCTCTCAGCTTCTTTAGTAATAGTAAACGCAACACCCAAGTACACCTCTTCAATCAATGACATAAATTTGAGATTGGTAATTAAGCTTAAATGCTTATTGAACCCCGGTTGAGTTAAATCTTTAATACCGAAACTTTACCACTTCCATACATGCAACTAACTAAGTATACAATAAATAAAATTAACCATATGTACGGTTTTTTCAATGATACCATGCGTATTCTAAAGTCTATGTCAAAAATTGTAATGGGTTTGACCATTTTGTTGTTTGTAGCCAGCATATTATACGGTCTGTTATCAGCAAATGAATACAATGCTCTAAGCGAGAATGAGAAAGTTCAGGTTCGTGATAGCCTTAAACCAGTGTTCGATTACCTATCAGTATTTGAGGGTTTTGCAAAAAGGGGAGAATATGTTCAATTAACCGTGCTAATTTTTCTGAATAACATAAAGTCAAATATTTTGCTGATGTTGGGTGGATTGATTTTCCTGCCTATCCCATTCTTTCTGTTGTCTAATGGATTTCTCATCGGTTTTCTCTTCGGCACAGTCTCTTCTGCGTACTCTATACTGGAGATGATTGGTATTGTAATTGTGTTTCTGTTAGAGACAGTTTCTATAATACTTGCTTCAACCGAAGGCTTTTATCTGGGAGTGTCCCTATTCTTTCCAAGATGGATTTCCAAAAAGAGGATATCCCGAAAGAATGCTTTGTTGTCTACGGGCAAGCAATCCATAAAGATTCTGGCGTTGATCGCATTGTTACTGATTTTAGCTGCTGTAATCGAGGTATTGACCATCTATTCGCGTCTTTCAAGGGCATAGTATTTTTAGAAAGAAAGACTGGTTTAAAATAATTGCCAATTGTAAACTATTTAAGTTTACAATTGTAAACTTTTCATATGAAATTCCATAACTTCCCCGAATTGGTATTGGGTTCGAAGGCAAAATTGAAGGTATTGCTTTACTTGCTATCCGAAGACACGCCTACGAGCGAGAGGGAGATATCTAGGATACTCGGCATATCCCATACAGCAGTCAACAAAATAATCAAAGACTTCAATGATGCGAATTTGGTCACACCGCAAAGAATCGGGAATATCCATATTTGGAAACTGAATATGGAAAGTTATGCATTCGTGTCGATAACCAACCTTAGGCATTTAGCTAACATGCCACCACTAGCAGACCTTAAAGATAATTTGCGCATACTTTTCAGTTACCCGGGCATAAAGGACATTATAATCTTCGGGTCTGTGGCAGAGGGCAAAGAGGCTGTGAATAGCGATATTGATGTGTGCATATTGACTGAGAAAAACATTAAGAAGGACTTGGCGCAGGAATTGTCGAAGCTTGAAGAAAAATTCATAAAACGCTATGGCAACGTGCCTTCATTCCGTATATACACGGTTGAAGAATTCAAAAAACTGAATAAAAAACTGGCTGACAATATCAATAAAGGCATGAGGGTGGTCTGATGAGGACGCGACCTGTAGACAAATCCAAATTTAAAGACTACTTGAAGCGTGCAGAAGAATGTGTTAATGCAATGAACTGGTCTTATGGCAACAAAGAGTGGAACGCATGCGTAATTGGCGCTGTGCAATCAGCGATAGCCTCTGCCGATGCCCCGTGTGTTTTCAAAACAGGCTCTAGGCATGCTGGAGAAAGGCACGAGGATGCAGTCGCTTTATTTTTGGGTATCGATACTAATGATATGGAGATAAAAAACAATTCTAAAAGGTTGTCAAAACTCTTGTCAATCAAGAGCGATGCAGAATATGGCGAGAAATTAATGAAGCAAGCTGATGCAGACGAGGCGAAAATCACTGCTGAAAGATTGTTTCATTTTGTTAAAGGCAGGTGTACGTTGTCATGATAGACATCACATTCCTCGGCACTGTGTCTGGCATTCCCACAAAGGACAGAAATCATTCAGCCATCGCGCTAGAATATCAGAGCGAGAACAAGGACACGCTGCTTTTCGATTGCGGTGAAGGGACGCAGAAACAATTATTGATAGCTGGAATCAGCTTCATGGATATCGACACTATATTTATTACTCATTGGCATGCGGACCATTTTGCAGGATTGATTCCGTTAATACAGACTATGAATTTGGAGAAGCGCCAGAAGGAATTGAAGATATTCGGGCCAGAGGCTGAGAGGTTTGTCGCAGACATTATCGACTTGGGATATTTCGGATTAAAGTTCCCGGTCGAGGCGATCAACGTGCCGTACGAAGGAGACCAGATTACAAAGATTTTCGAGACAGCTGATTGGGAAGTCTATTCAACGCCTACTCTCCACACCGTGCCGTCGGTCGCATACATGTTCAAGGAAAAGGACAAGTACAACATCGAGATGAGTAAGATTAAGAAACTTGGATTGAAAGGCGGAGCGTGGCTGAAGAAATTGAAGAGCGAAGGCAAGGCGGAGCATGACGGCAAGACTGTCAATCTGGAAGATGTGGCGAAGGTTGCGCCGGGATTGAGTGTTGTTTATACAGGAGATACCAAGCCGTGCGATAATGTGGTGAATATTTCCAAGGGAGTGAACTTGCTGATACATGACGGCACGTTCCTGGAGGCTGAAGAGTCTGGAGGCAAGTATCATGCCACTGTCGCGGATGCTGCAGAGGTTGCGAAAAAGGCCAAGGTCGAGCAGCTGGTTCTCACGCACTTGAGCAGGAGATATACTGATACCAAGGAACTGGAGAAAGAGGCGCAGAAGGTTTTCAAGAAGACCAAGATTGCTCATGATTTCATGACAGTCAAGCTGAAGTAGAATTGTTATCCTATATATGATATAGAAGATTTAGACAATCTAAATCTTTTATCAACCAAATATGCTAGACCGCCTGCAGAAAATAACAAATCTACAATTCCCACAAAAATAAAAGATGTTTTGATGTATGTTTGCATGAATGTTTTTATATATTCCAAAGTTATGTTTGTTGAGTTAGATTGAAAAATGACAGGCAAAGTCATAATTAGTCCAGCAGAAAATAAAAATACAGCACTCAATACACACAAACCCAAGAAGTATTGTATCTCATCATGATGTCTTTCGTACAAAAATGTACCAAGTACCATAGCAATTGAACCAATTGTAAGAAGATCTATTATTTTGAAATTCTCATTTATCTTGTTTATACCATATTGTGGTGAAACAACAAGTAAACTCAATACACCTAAAATTAATAAAACTTGAGTTTCAAATAACGCTTTCTTGTAAAAGAATAACGTCAATCCTATCATAACAAAAATCCCTCCAGCTATAGTATCGAATAATTGTATTATCATAAATTATCTGCCCTGATGAGATTACTGAGAATAAATATAAATGTACGTCAATTATGGTATATGAACATTGGAAAAAATATAGGAATTATAATTGGTATATTGACTATTATTGGTATAATTACAGCTGCTTATTATTCCGTACCAACTATAGTTTGGGTCGTACAGCCTAATACTCAAAATCAAGCGTGTCCATCGATAATTATAACAGGTCAAAAATCTCAAGTAAATATAAAGAATGTCGGAAAAATACCTGCAAATGTCGAAATTTCATTCGAAGGCAATAATATATCTTTTGTTTCTGACAATAGAATTATAAATAATATTTCCTCGGTGGGGTATATAGTTCAACCTGACGAGATAACATCATATAAATTCGAACCTAATTTCTATGAAGATATCAGAACCGAAGTAGCTTCTATTAAATTGACAGAAACATGTCAATTTAATTTCTTATTTTTTTCCATACCATGCTTTAATAACAACATGCAGAGATGTTGTAAATATGTAGGCATTTATTTCGAGTCCAAGACTCTAACCAATGAAGAAACGTGCTAAAATTTACAATATGCCCAGAAGCGCAATCCTAAAATGCTATAGATACTTGGAGAGATTTTGCATCAAAGTTAATGATATATTGTGCGTTCATGCAGAAATAGTTAGCTGTTTTAGCGGAATTGTGTTTACGCGTAAAATTAAACTTAATAATTGAAAATATCAGTTTCTATGTATGGAAACAGGTGGTGATGATAAAAAAAGTAAAAAGCTAGATGAGACTATTTTAAATGAGAGAATCGATGCACGCGGTAATCCTTCTAGAACCCATGCACAGATATATGAGACAAAATCTAATGGAGAGAAATTCATACGATTAAGTAGATCTAATGCAACAAAAAGTGGTAAATGGTATTTCTCAAAAGATTCGTTTCTTCTAGGTGTAAAGGATGTCATAGGATTAGTAAAAAGTTTTTTTAGATGGGCTCAGAAATATAATATTGACGCAAAAGATCTAAATGGAATAAGAAGCCAACCTACGGAAGCATTGTCAGAGGAACTTAAAGTAAAAGAAATTGAGCTAGAAAAAGCTGAACAAACTATAGAGAAACTCAAAATTGAACTCTCAAAGAGAGAGGACGAATTCCGAAAACAAAGGGATAATGATTTTTTTCAAAGGATAGATGAATATAAAAAACAAATCGAATATTTTGAGACATTAATAAATGATTTTGAAAAAAACAAAAAGAAAGAAGAAGACTTACAGGCGTTTTTAGAGGAACATTCTTGGTTTTTGGGTTTGTACTACACTGATTTCAAACCACAGAAATGGAACAGTATGGATAGATATGATTTCTATCTAAAGAGATTTGATGGATCCGAGGAGATAATAGAGCTGAAAAGAGTAGATGCAGAATTTGTAACTAAAGATGGTGAGATAAGTTCAGATTTTGCTAAAGCTTTAGATCAGATGCTCAATTATTTTGATGATGTGATAGATACGGCCAGCTCGACAAGAACTAGCAAAAAATATGGAATACATGAATTCTATCCGAAAGGCATTCTTGTATTCGGCTTCAAAACTGATGAAAAGACTAAATCGTTCGTTAACAAATGGAGTCATGCTATAAGAATAGAAATAATTACATACTCTCAAGTTCTAGATAAGTTTAAGGTTACGGTTAGTAATTTGGAGAAAATGAAAGTTGTGTAACATATATAATTCAACGCGTTTGATTGAATTATATTTTCAAATCTATTTTGGCTTTTGAACACTTAACGATGAGATAGTTTATGAAAGCAGAACAGGAAGTCAACAAGTATCGAGCATCCTCAGCACCTACTTTGTCGTTCTGTTCTATTAATGCATGTCTTATACCACCTTCATTGTTAGTGTATGCATATATCTTCTCGAAAGCGATCTTCAAACTTGGATGTATTTCTATATGTTTATCAATTTCATGAAGTGCATCAGAAAGTAATGCTTTATCCTTTTTTGCAATAATCGTGCAGATAGATTCGACCGCACTAATTGATTCTTTTATCGAATTCGGATAGTCTGGTTTTGGCTTCTTTGAGAGAAATTCTACTGCCTTGTTGATGTGTGTTTTGATTGGTCCTGGTGATGAATCTATAGCATCCTCTATTTCTGTTATTTCCATCTTGTCTGTTATTGGGGCAAGTTTGTCTGCAACAAATCTATATCCAGAGTTTTCCTCTTCCAAAATCGCATTACATGTTTCAACGAATTTTACCTTTGGAAACATCGCAGCAATATAATCTAGGATATCGTAAATTCTATACCAATCCAGTCCGTAAAATCTATCCATTATTAGTTCATAGTTTCTAGCACTAGAATTTTTTTCCACCACATTAAGGGGCTCTTTAAAAAATTCGTTCCAAAGTGTAGTAACTATCTGATGAAATTTTGCATCACTACGGCTATAATCGTTCAAATCTCCTCCTTCTTTCAGATAACATTCGTGAAGAGCATTCCAAAGCCTATTTTTCAGATCGTTATCGATATAGTCAAGTTGTATAGGTTGCTTCGGAGTTATGCCCATTCTTTCTGAGAATAGTTCCATGTTTCATATTCTGCTACACATCTATAAATTGCTTATAAAATGATGAAAAATGTTTAATTGTCTCAGATATTGATTGTTACCTAAATGTCTTGGGGAAACACATCACTACCACAAAGCTCCCGCCAAAAATGGCCAATTTCTTATCAAACTGCTTTTAAATTTCAATGCATGGCATTACTGCAAAGTACGGATGCCCCCGCCGTGATTTGAACACGGATTTAAAGCTCCGCAAGCTTTCGTGCTATCCAAGTTACACCACAGGGGCAGATAGCTATAAAAACTATACTCACCACACTTATTTAATCGTGATATGATGAAATGCACAACATGCAACACAGACGTGCTTGCCAAGAAGAACTTTGTCAGGTTCAACTGCCCTGACTGCGGACAGGTAGAGATAGTAAGGTGCCTGGAATGCAAGCAGAGGAACGCCAAGTACTCGTGCAGCGGTTGCGCCTTCCAAGGTCCGTGATTCCTGTGGGTAAAGTCATCGTCACGTTCAAGGTCATGCCTTCCGGCGGGGATGTCGACATTAATGCCATCGAAGCTGAAGTAAAGCAGAAAATCGCTCCTCAGAAGATTGCACAGGAGCCTGTCGCTTTTGGAATCGTGTCATTAATAGTAACCAAGCTGGTCGAAGAGGAAGAAGGCGCGATGGAAAGCACTGAGAATGCCATCCGTTCTGTGAGTGGCGTCGGCGAAGTAGAGATTGTCGAGATAAACAGAAGCATGTAATGTCTTATCCTTAACTGTGGAATAAATTGGTATGTGCGCTGGGTATACAAAACTAGATGAGAAGTTTACAAGAACAGATTTGCAAAGAGCAGTAGATATCATGGCAGCTGCCATAGGCGGACAAGGTCCAACACAGATAATGTATCGGGCTAGGCTAGAGTGGAAAAAAACAGCAAGTACGTTAGAATCTCTTGTCAAAGATGGCATGCTTAAACCGGAGACAACAGACGGAGCAATGAAATATTATACTACACCGCTAGGTTTAAGATTTTTGGACGATTATGATAAGCTTATTTTACGACTCCCAACAACTTTGAAGAACGACATATCATACTTCGAAAAAACAAAAGAAAGAATGAATTCAGTCAATAATCCTAACTTTTAAGCTACTACAAACGAAATTATTCTTATGGCCAAGTGGGGTTGGAAGATTCCGACATTCTGGGTTCTGGGCGCAATCACATTGCTTCTGGGAACCATGACAGCCGGCGCGATACAGAACTACCAGGGATATGACGCGGCTGTGAGGGCAATGATTTCGCTGTTGCTATACCTTATCGGCGGGATATTCTGGATATCAGTCACAATAGCAATGAAGAAGAAACTTTAGACAATATCTGCTGCAACAAACAACCTGTGCCTGTCCTTTTCCTGCAATTCCTCGATGATTCTCTTGACTATCATCTTCTTCGCATCAGACATCATAGGCACACGCGCGTGCAAGTCTATGAAATTCTCGAACGGTTTTTTCCTTCTTTCAGCAAGTATCGCGAACAAGTGCTTCTTTCCTATTCCTGGTAACAGTTCCAGCGAGTGCATCCTAGTCGTCACCGACCCAGCCTTGTTGAAAATGTCCACGAATCTCTTCTCATCAGCGTTTATCGATTCAGTCACCACTTCTTCCAGCATCTCCTTTGCATAACTGGTCAATCCGCTGTATGTTATCCTCTCGCGTATGTAAGCAACTTCCTCTCTCTTGTCGCTGCCGATGTATATCCTCTGTTTGGTCTTGATGCTCAGCCCTTCCTTTATCGCCACTTCCAAGAGATTGAAGAACTTGTCCCCCACACCCTGCGCAACAGGCTCTGCTCTCCTGTCGCTAGGCTTTCCTCTCGGGAGAAAATCTAATACTGTGATATAATCGTCTTTTGCTACCATGGGTTCACCCTCAGATCTTGCGTACAGTCTCTAGAATAAGGTTTGTCTCATCTTCTGTAAAATTCGTGTATTCCTTCTGCAGTATCGCCCTCAGGTCGTCCTTATCCTCAGGAAGTATGTTGGCTATAGTGATAATCTGCTTGTCCCTCAACTTTTCTATCTTCATCAGTTCTGCGACCAACACCTTGACCTTGTCGCTAGGATAAGTGGCGAATTTCCTCAGCACTTCGACTGCATTGTTCTGCTCATACTTCATCTCGCCCTCTTTCTCTCGGGCTTCAAGTATGTCCTTTGCCTCTGCATCTGTGATATTCTGCTCTGATATGATATTCATAAAATCGCCTGTATACTCTTATAAAATGGCTGTATTTAAGTCTTTAACAGTTTGAGATTAACTAAGGATTTTCATGAGTGTAGTTGAAAAAGAGGTAAGCGGTCGCACCTATCTTTATTTCCAATACTACCGAGAAAATGAAAGAATAGAGGAATATTTAGGCCCGGCTGATGACCCTGCAGTATGGAAGATAGGCCGCAAAAAGCTAGCAGATACTTACAACCAAAGGCTAGCAGAATTCGATTTGAGAATGGCGAAAGCATTCGGAATAGGTTATACCGGACCTAGAAACAAACACATCTAGAAACCAATTGATTTAAGCCTTTAACAGCTTCAAATGCTCAGGTCTTGCAATGACATGCTTCATCATCCTGCCATCCATCAATTCCACCACATAGCTCCTGCCCCTCTTCTGTACAACCTTGCCCATCTTGCCCTTGAAACGAGGGAACGGCATTCCCCTTTGGCTGGATGCTTCCTGCATGATGACCACGTTCTGACCTATTGTGAATTGCTGCAGGAACTTGGTTATAGGAGGCCTGTAACCTGCAGGCTGCTCGAACTTCTTCCTTGTCCTGCTTCTGAAACCTTTCGATGGATGTGTCATCAAATCACTATTACCTGAATTACATCATCTAGTCTTAAATATCTTACATTTTGGACCAAAGATTGATTTGGCGAATATTTTAACTTTACTATCCAATAAATAATTGTGTTGAAAGATTATGAGATGCCGTCTGAAATTGTGAATGCTGAAAAGCAAGAAATTATGGCTAACCTCATTAACACAGCACAGAAAGAAGTTTACATTATATCTGACGATTTGAATGAAGTGACCTCATCTTTAAGAGTTAGCGAAGCTCTTGAAAGAAAGGCAAACATACAGGGATACGTTGAGAAACATAGCAGGGTAGGCCAGGAGCTTTGTCTTGTGGGTAAATACAGAGAAGCTATTATTGAGCTTGAGAAAGTTAGAGATGCTGTTGAACAATTTGAAAATCAGCGTAAGTTTCACGATTTATTGAGTACATTATACAACAATCTTGGTTTTTGTTATTTGAGGTTTGGTGATTACAATAGGTCAAAACTATGCCTCGAGCAAGCTTTATATTTCAATCCTAAAAGGGTCTTCGTGCACAATAATTTAGGGGAGGTTTATGAGGGACGTGGAGAACCAGAATCCGCTATAGGAGAGTACAAGAAAGAGTTGCAGAATAATCCAAACCATCCTACTGCTATACAAAGTCTTGAAAGATTGCAGAACCACAAATAAATTATTTCGTCCAGATTTTGATTACATCTAAGCTTATCTTTTTAACTTTATTGCCTATCACGGCTGCGACGTTAGGCGTAGTCCTGCCTTCGTCCCCATATATGAGTTCCTTGATGTACAATCCCGACTCGCCGCGAATCTTGAACATTACGGTCTTGTCGTCTACTACCTGATAAGTGATGCTTCTCACAGCGCGCTTCCTGCAAATGTCCGCCCTCCTGTGAACTACGCGTATCGGTGTCTTTTGCAAAATCGGCTCTTTGGTGAACTTGCGTATCTCCTTCAGCTTCTTCAGGTCAACCTTATTTGCAAACTTGACTTCAGCCAGGTATGTCTTGTCCGCTTTCGTCGCTTTAAGATTCCTCACAACACCCTTGTCTGCCACTACCTTCAGCCCCTTCACCTGTACCTTCTTCGACTTGTTGACCTGCTTTTCCAGTTTCTTCAAATCAATCTTCCTCTTCAGCGGCCTGATAAGCTCCAGCACGAACGGTCTCCAGTCAAGGCACCTCGCATCGATGTCTTCCCTGCCAGCAGCAGAGAACTTGGATTTCTTCGCACCTGTCGCCTTCAACAACGGCTTTTCAGCAATCTCCTGCACAGATGTCGGATACAGTTGTCCCATGCCTTCACAGTTGACACAACCTTTCCCACCGCATTTGAGGCACACCCATTTCGACTGGGGGATGCCGCGCACCAGTTTCTTGTAACCTCCGCCGACAAACAGGCTCCTCACCATCAGCCTCAGCTCGTTCTTCTTCATGTCAATGACGGCAGTCACGTCAGGATTCTTCAAACTAAAACTTTTCCCAGCCAGCTTTTCGACTCTCTTGCCGACCTCACGGTTTATCTCAGCCTTGATCGGTTCTACGTTGTCTATCCCAAACTTTTCCCACAATTCATCCTGCTTTCTCGCGACTTCATCCGAAGGTATCGACCCTATCAGGAATGTCTCGTATTCCATCCCGCCCAGCTTTTTAGAAATATCGTTTGCAACCTTGTCTATCTGTCCCTTGAAAAAATTGCCGCACAGCTTACACGTTTCTGATTCCTTCTTGCCAGCAAACTCTCTCAGTATCTCGCCGCGTTCCTTGTTTGTCATCCCGTGCCCGAGCATGCCGAACTGCCTGCCCAGACAATTATCGCACAATCCTTCCTTTAGCAATTCTTCAAGTTTGTCCTTGTTCTTCTGGTCTTCAAATATCTCAAGCGGGAATTTCATAAATTGATTTCGGGACTGGGATTTAAATTGTCACATCTTGAACCCGAACTGTTTAGCAAGATTCTTCAGCGATCCTCTCTGCATGCCAGCCATTCCACCCAAGCTTCTCATCATCTTCTTAGTCTGGTTGTATTGGTTCAGCAACTCACGCACCTCTTCCTCTTTCCTACCAGAGCCTTTGGCAATCCTCCTGACACGGCTTGACGTGATGATATCCGGATATTGTCTCTCATCTTTTGTCATGCTTTGGATGATGTGCCTGAAAACTTTCAACCTTTGCTCCTGCTTTTCCAGCATCCCCTCGGGCATCTTGACCATTCCCATGCCCGGTATCATTGACGCGACCTGGCTCAACGGTCCCATCTTCCCCATCGCTTCTATCTGCTCCAAGAAATCCTGCAATGTGAAATTGCCTTCTGCAATCTTCTCGACCGATTCCTTCTTTATCTCAGCCTCCTTCGCCTTTTCCAGCAATGTCTGCAAATCACCCAATCCCAACAATCTCGAAACAAATCTTGTCGGGTCGTACGGCTCAAAATCATCAACCTTCTCCCCAGTGCCGATGAACTTTACTTTCGCTCCAGTCACAAGCGTCGCAGCCAGCGCACCACCTGCTTTTGCAGTCCCATCCATCTTTGTGATGATGACTCCTGTAATGCCTACCAGTTTGTTGAATTCCTCAGCCTGTTTTCTTGCAACCTTTCCCAAATCAGCAGGTATGACAAGTATGACCTCGTCAGGCTTGATTATCTCTGACAACTTCTTCAACTCATCTGCAAGCTCTGCATCCAGCGCGCTCCTTCCTGCAGTGTCGAAAAGTATCACATTGTTCTTCTGGAATTTCTGCATCGCATTCTTTGCAGCATCGAACGGGTTCTTGCTCTCTTCCACGTAGACTGGAATGTTAGTCTCCTTGCCGGTCTGCATCAACTGTTCTGGCGCAGCTGGCCTGTGATAATCCAACGCAACAAGCGCAGGCTTTAAGTTCTGCTTGACAAAATATCTCCCCAGCTTCCCTATCGTCGTAGTCTTGCCTGAACCGAACAGGCCTACAAACATTATCCTCTTACCTGAAAATCCGGACGGCTTGTCACCAAGCAACCTCACAAGCTCCTCGTAAATCACCTTCAGCATATACTCACGCAATGTCATGCCTGACGGGACTTTCTCCTCAAAACATTTTCTCCTGATATTCGCAACTAGCTGGTTTGCAAGTTCCACATCAACATCCGATTCCAACAAAAGTTTTCTGATATCAGTCAATATGTCCTCGATAGCCTGCTTGTCCACGTTTGTACCGGTGACAAGCTTCCTCACAATGCCTGCCAGCCCTTTGCTGAGGTTGTTGAACATGAAATCAAATTCCCTTATGTGGCTTAAATAGGTTATTCGGTCAACAGCTTCGTTAAGTTCGAAATCACATTGGAAATAATTGTTACAAGAAAGTTTATATCCGCAGGAAAGGTTTTCTAATATAGTATGCTTCAATATTTGGTTTTCGTTGCTGCTTTTGCAGTTCTGTTTGGATGCTTGATGTATATCCGTTCTATGTTCAAAGGAGGTGCCAAACCAAACAGGGTAACATGGCTCATGTGGGCTATCGCACCTTTCATCGCAACTGCGGCAGCCGTGTCAAGTGGTGTAGGCTGGGCAGTTTTGCCGGTGTTCATGGCAGGCTTCTCTCCGTTTCTGATATTCGTTTCCTCCTTGCTGATTAAGAAAGCTTACTGGAAGCTGACTCCATTCGATTATACGTGCGGTATTTTGTCAGCATTGGCTATCATTCTTTGGATGATTACTGACAATCCAAACATTGCAATAATATTTGCTATTGCAGGCGATGCGCTAGCAGCAGTACCTACCCTGACCAAGGCATGGCATTATCCCAAAACAGAATCCCCTTGGCCCTACATTGTAGGGCTGTTTAGCGCATCCACAAGCTTCTTGGCTGCCACAATGGGGACATTCTCAGAATACGCATTCCCGATATACTTGGTAAGCATCGACACTCTATTGATTTTCAGCACGCTGAAAAGTCAGATATTTAGCAAATTTTAGATCAACAGCTCGTCCACAAATTTTGTACTGTCAAATTTGATCAGTTTCTCATACTCCTGTCCAGTCCCTAGGAACAGTACAGGTTTCTTCAGCAGATGAGTGACAGAAAGTATCGCCCCGCCTTTCTGGTTCACGTCAAGCTTTGTGAAAACAACCGCATCCACGCCTACCGCTTCGTTGAACATCTTCGCCTGTTCCACTGCATCATTTCCCACTAATGAATCCATGACAAGGACTTTTAAGTCAGGCTTGGCAACACGGACAACCTTCTTCAGTTCATTGATGAGATTCTGGTTCACATGCGTCCTGCCTGCGCTGTCCGCCAGCAACACGTCAATCCCCCTAGCCTTGGCATGTTCGATTCCGTCGTAGATGACAGCAGCCGGGTCAGCTCCATAAGTGTGCTTGATCACGTTCACGTTCAACGCCTTGCCATGCTCCTCCAGCTGCTCGATTGCAGCCTTCCTCCATGTATCCCCTGCAGCAAAAACAACAGTATGCCCCTTATCCATCAGCCATTTGCCCACCTTTGCAATAGTAGTGGTCTTGCCAGCTCCGTTGAATCCCAAAAACAATATCACGAAAGGTTTCTTTTCTCTTGTCGCATCTTCGAGGTTGATTTCAGGCACCGACAGTATGCCCAGCAAACTTTTTCTCAATGCATCAGTCACAGCTTCCTTTTCCTTCCCTCGTTTTATCTCGCCGCCGACCAATGCGTTCTTCAGATCGCCTGTAATCTTTTCAGATACTTCCACTGCAACATCCGATTCTATCAATCCGGTTTCAAGTTCCTGTAATATCGGCTGCACATCTTCCAGCTCTAGCTTTTTCTCTGTGACTTTCTTAACGACTTTTTCAGCAAGTTTCTTGAACAGGCTCTTCTTCGGCTTTTCAACAATCACTTCCGCTTCGACTGTCTCGAGTTTAGGTACGACATCTATCTTCACTTCCTGCGGTTCAGGTGTCTTTGGCATTTCTTCTTCGATAGCATGCTCGACTGCCTCGATTGATGGTTCGCTCACTTTGGGTTCGGATAATTTTTCATGGACAGCTTCTTCGACTTGTTTGACAGTTTCTTCAGGAACAGCTTCTGTCTTGACTTGCGGTTCGACAGTCTCAATAGCTTGCTTGATTTCTTCCTTCACTCCGGGCTTGGACAATTCCTCAGCAGCCTTCTCCTTTACCTCGGCTCTCTTGGTTATGCCTTCTATTGCTTTAGATAATTTTTTCTTCAGGAATCCAAGCATTTGTTCAACCTTTGCTCAGTTCTTTCTCAATCTCTGGCCCAAGACGGTTCAGTATTTCCGAACTCTCATTGTATTCCTTGTTTATCTCTTCCATGGCCTTTTCTAGTTCATTCACGCGCTTGTTCAGAATCTCCTTGGCTTCCGGAAAAGTCTTCTCCAATGCGACTCCTGCCCCTACTTCCACGACAACACTGCCCTTGTCAAACACTTTGGCAGTCGACCAAGCCTCTCCGCCGAGCGGGAACAGTATCTCGCCGTTGGATTTCTCCATCTCATCCAGGCTGGATACGGTCGTCTTGACTTCGAGCATCTTGTTCACGACCATCTCTTTCTGTTTCATCAGCCCGCTTACCTTGGCTTCCAGCATCCTGTACATCTCTATCTTCTGTTGCAATTGCTCGTCCATACTACCACTCTTTAAGTTTCTGCCGTAATAAATTAATAACCATGAGGAAACTGTTTGTCGCCACCTTCATGCTGGTCATCCTCCTTTCCATGGGCGTTGTTTTTGCAGCATCCTTGTTCCCGTTCACCTACGGTGACAGGCCGATAGGGAGCACTGAGAGGGTGGTATACCAGCAGCCTATGGTCATGCAGGACTTGAACGGTACGATCAGTGCAGTGATGGTAAGCATCATCGTGTGGAAAGGCTAGACATCGGTATATCCGCCATCGACTACAATCGTCTGACCTGTGATGTATGAAGCCTCGTCTGAAGCAAGGAACGCGACAGTTTCTGCGATATCAACAGGCTTGCCCATCCTTTTCTCAGGTATCGCCTGTATCAGGTGTGATATCGTATCTTTGTCCATTCCTTTTGTGCCAGGTGTGAGTATTGCTCCTGGTGCGACAGCGTTCACATTGATCTTGTAAGGTGCTAGGTCAAGCGCAGCTGCACGTGTGAATCCCATGATGCCTGCCTTGGAGGCGCTGTAATGCACAAGGTTAGGGAAACCAACCGAGACCCCGGCAATCGAAGCCGTGCTGACAATCTTTCCATATTTCTTCTTCATCATAAACGGAATGACAGCCTTGGTGCAATTGAAAACGCCTTTCAGGTTGACATTGATCACCTGGTCCCACTGCTGCTCGGTCATGTCCTTGAGGTTGACGAACGGGTATATCCCTGCATTGTTCACCAGGATATCAATCCTCTTGAATTTCTTCACAACTTGCTGTGCCATCCTCTGTGCGTCGTTAAAGCTGGAAACATCGCATTCGACAAAATAGTGCTTGGTCTTTTCTCCCTTCCTAGCGCAGACCACAACCTTTGCCCCGTGCTCGGCAAGCTTGTCAGCAATACCCTTGCCTATGCCCATTGTCCCGCCAGTGACGATAGCAACCTTACCTTTCAGCATTGATTACTAATTGGGTCCGAGATGTAATAAATCAGACGCTCAGACCGAACTCTTTCCTTGCTACATCACGGAGAATCCTGATGAGGTTCACCAGCTGGGATTTCTTTATCGCAACAGCACCGACCGACTTGAACTTGCTGCTTGACCTGATGAGGTTGTCATGCTTGCTCTGGTTGATGCGCACGAACTCCTCCTCGCCTATATACTTTGGCTGCTTGAACACATCTATCCATAATTTCTCCATGTCGCTCAGGTCAATCCTTCCCACGAACTTGCTAGGGCCTACGGAATAGTAAATCTTGGCCGGTCCCTTTTCATCGTAGTTTATCTTCTTCTCCATCAGCATGCGCTCGCACAGCTTCGTCACGGTATGCCTGTTGAGCTTTAGCTGGTTTGACATGTCCACTATGGTCAGCCCGCGCTCGCTCTTGCTTAGCAGGCTGAATATCCTTCTCGCGTTCGTCGTGTCGTATTCCACATCTTTCGATACCTTGAATTCCATACCTTCTTACTAGCATCCAGTGTATATAAATAAGTTGGTCGGAACTGAGCTGCTGATAGCTTTATATGATATCACTAATGTATATATATTAAAGGATAACAAAAGGAGGAATGAAAATGCCGACAATAACGGTTTACCAATACAAGGAGGCGCTTGGCATGCACCAGATGCTGAATTCCTTGGTTAGCGCCAGGATAGAAGGTGGCTGGTTGAAAGCCATGCCGAGCAAGTTCAACAAGAACGAAGTCTACATGCAGTACTGTTTCTGGGAGGACGTCGAGGAGGACATCAAGAGGATGTTCGGTGAGGAGGATAACATCATCTCGATACTGAAGGAAAACGGAAAGACAAAAGCGCTCAGAAGAATCTACTGCTTCATCAATGTCATCAGCAGGACGCTTGAGATTTACAGGTGGCATGATGCCAAGACCGATGAGATGGTCACGCAGTTCGAAAGTTTGCTGGGCATCAAGCTCACACAGGTAGCCATCACTTCCGAGAGCCTGCAGAAGATATACACGAACCACTCTACAGAGCTCAAGCAAGCCATGTTCAAGAATGTGGAAGGCTTGATGTACGAGACGCTGAGGGGCAACCAGCTCGAGGCGAACGGTAAATTCCAGGAGTATTTGCAGAAATTCCCGACATGCCTGCGCGTCGTCAGTTTCAGACCGAAGATACGCTTCATGAACGGAGACAGCAGGTACCAGGTCACGATCAACGGTGACAAAGGTACGATAAGGATATCCGAGAACGGGGATTACAAATGGCGCCCTAGGACCGAGATCAGGCAGATAGTGTTCATGCTCGCGGCTGCTCTTGGATTGTTCGCCAACTGAGGTGGCAATATGATGAGAGTGGTATTGGACACCAACATACTGATATCTGCAATATTCTGGAATGGGAAACCGAGAAAGGTTTTGGATGCAGCCAAGAACAAGCGGATATTGTTAGGAACCTCACGAAGCATGCTAAATGAATTCATAACAGTAGTGCTCAGAGAAGAGAAATTCAAAACTGACATGAACGATGCGGTTAAGCGTGCGCAATATATAGTGAACTTTTCCTCACTAGTCGAACCTAAGATAAAAATATACTTCTCACGCGACCCAGGTGATGATAAAGTTCTGGAATGCGCTGCGTCCTTCAATGCTGATTGCATAGTATCAGCCGACAGGGATTTGTTAGATATCGGAAGTTTTCTTGGTATAAAAATCGTCACAGCAGAAGAATTCCTCAAGATCCTTGTTCTTCCCTGCGAATCTGCTCCCTGATCCGTTTCACTATACCTAGCACGTCTTCTTCTTTCAAGCCAGATTTTGCGACTCGTTTCCTGGCTTCTTCAAAATCTTTTTCAATCTTTTCCCAATCAGGGTCAAGCTTTTTCAGGATTATGACATCATTGTCCCTTTTGACAGCAAATTGCGTGCCCATTTCAAGACCTTTTCTCAGTTCTATCGGCACTATTATCTGGCCTTTGGATGACAATTTCGTCATGAAGATTTTATGTTTCATAATCTTACTTTCTTACTTTCTTACTTATAAGCCTTTGTGCAACCGATAAATATCGAGTGATTGTAATTAGGATAATGGAAATCCGCAAAGAGCATCTTGTCATGCTCTCTGTTTTCATGCTCGCTTTTCTGCTCAGGCTCGGGTGGATGGGCACATATTTCGGGCAGGACGAAGTCTATTATGTCGGGTATGCGAATGATATCGTCAACAGCAGGCCTTATACATCAGCCTACTCGCCGTTGTTCTATTATTTCCTCGCCCCGTTCACGATCCTATTCAATAATTCCGAAATCCTTTTCCATGTGCTGATGGCATTCTTGGGAGCGCTGAATGTCGCAATACTCTACTACATCGGCAGGAAATTCGTCAACAGAAATGTCGGAATGATAGCTGCAATCCTTCTCATGTTCAGCACAACACACTGGTTCTTCTCTGATTTTGCCATGCTTGATATGCCTGTGGCATTATTTTCCACCATCGCATTCTACTTTTACTGGTCTGGCTATTCGAAGAAATCCTCCCGCAATCTGATACTGGCGGTTCTCTTCGGTTCGGTTGCAACACTTACAAAGTACGGTTTCTTTGCATCTGTTGCCATGCTCGGGTATATGGTCTTGTTTGACAGGAAAAGTCTCATGAACAAGAAATTGATTTTATCCATCATGCTGCCGTTCATCATGTTCGGTCTCTGGATGGCTTACTTTATCGGCCAGCAAGGATGGCTGTGGAGCTGGTGGTCGAATTATGTCCAAGGCGGCACAGGTCTCTCATCGCCGTTCTACCAGTATTTCGCTGCTACATGGTATGAGTTCCTGCTTCCGATACCCGCGCTGTTCGTCATATTCACCTCGCTCTATCTCATCGCCAAGCAGAAAATAAAACACAAGCATCTGTGGACTGTTTTCCTTGCAGCATTTGTTGTATCATCATTATCTGCATTTTATACAGCTTTGCCACTTGAACATCAAGCCGTACTAGGGATATCGGCGCTTGTGCTGTCCTCACTCGTGTTGGTAAATAACAAGTTCTACAGGTATGTGGTACTCTACACTGCAGCAGTGTTTATCTTTTATTCCATGCTCGGATTAAAGTTCCCGCGCTACATCCTTCCTGCACTTCCTGGTCTCTACTTGATTGTTGCAGGTCTGATGAACAGCGTGTGGAAAAACAAGATTTATGCCATAGTATCGATAGCAGTGCTTGTTGTTTTTGCAGTGTTCAACTCTATAGACACGATAAGCAAGCTTACGCTCGACCAGCAGATAAATACTGTCAAGCATCAAGCCCAGCAGTATATCATCGACAACTCGCAGTCATGCGGCAAAGTCTATTCCAAGACGTGGTACGGTTTCTACTATCTGCGAACGAGGATAACCGATTTGCCAGGCGATGTCGCGTCACTCGACTGTTCGTGCCAGCCTAGCTATTATGTGTCAGAAGGGATGCTAGACTCAAGATACGCGTCGCAGTTGCAGAAGGAACAGGAATTCACAGGAAGCTCGGTACAGTATGCGATCGGGCCGTCAGGCTTCAAGACTTACACAACCATTCTGACCCCAATCGAAGTGTACAGCACAAAGCCGTGCTCATCTCAATCCTAGTTTCAGCTCGAAAACAAGCGTGATGATTCTCAAGCTCTCAGCAATGCCGCCGACACTTGCACCAGATTTCGACTTGCCATATGCCCTTCTCTCAAAAGTTATCGGAACTTCTTTGCATGTGTACCCCGCCCTCTTCGCCTTGTATGCCAGTTCGAGAATTATCTTCATCCCTAAAGGCTTGAGCTTTACTTTTCCCAGGACATTTTTCTTGAACGCGCAGAATCCTGACATGGGGTCTTCTATTCCCATATCAAGCACGGATGATGAGAACTTTCTGAATAAAAAGCTAGCTAATTTCCTGTGAGTGACATCAAACGTCATGCCATCCCTTGCAAACCTTGAGCCTATAACGACATCGCTGCTGTTCAGTGCAGATATCAGCTTGTGTATATCCTCAGGTCTGTGCGAGCCATCACCATCCATGGTGAGAATGACATCTCCGCTAGACTGCTGTACACCTTCCATGACGGCGTTCCCAAGACCATGGGACTGCTGTTTTATCACACGCGCGCCATTGACACTTGGCTGCGATGCGCTGTCATCAACAATTATTATTTCATGCGGTTGCTTTACCAGCTCGTTTATCTTGTCTATCAAGCTTTGGATTCCTGGCTCTTCCTTTGTCGGGATGATGACGGATATCATAAAATTAATTCACGTTAAAGATATAAAAGGTGGGGTGACCGAGATTTGAACTCGGGTCGCGTCCACCCCAAGGACGTATCCTAGACCAAGCTAGACGATCACCCCTCAGTATTATTTGATACAGACCCCAAATTTAAACCAATGGCGTATGAGACTATAGTCGGCAGGACACGGGAGGATCTGGAAAAGTTCGGCACAACTGCGTGCGGATACATCGGCAAGCATATCGTCGGCACAGGAGAGGATGCGCACTTGACTACGCCAGTAAAGATTGATTTGCTCAAGCCGCATGTGATATTGTGTTCGGGAAAGAGAGGTTCAGGCAAGTCATACTCGATTGCAGTTGTGTTGGAAGAACTGTTGCAATTGTCGGAGCAGTATGCAAGCAAGACTGCAGCAGTGGTGTTCGACCCTGTTGGCATTTACTGGAGCATGAAAATCCCTAACGAACAGCAGGTGCAATTGCTCACCAAGTGGGGCATGGAGCCGAAAGGCTACTCAAACGTCAAAGTCTATGTACCTGAAGGATTGAAGGAATCGTATGAGAAGGCTGGCATACCTGTGGACCAGACCATCAATCTTTCTGTGCGCGAGTTCAAGCCGGATGACTGGGCGCTTGCTTTCAACCTGGAAAGGACTGGGGAGTTTGCAATCACGCTTGAGAAAAGTTTCAACCATTTAATGGAGGGCGGCAGTTTTGGACTGGATGATTTGATGAGCAAGATTAATGACGACCCGCAAGCATCGCAGCATGTGAAGAATGTTTTGTCGAACTTCCTCGAAGTTTCAAAATCGTGGGGAATATTTTCGGAGACAGGAATGACGATTAAGGATATTGTCAAGCCAGGTGAGTTATCTGTTATTGATTTGTCGCGTGTTGCTGGAGAATCGTGGGGTGTGAGGAATCTTCTGGCAGCATGGGTGACCAAACAGGTATATGATAATCGTGTGATTGCAAGGAAGGAAGAGGAACTTGCGAAAGTAGAGAACAGGGAACCTAAGAGTGTCTTCCCGTTGACATGGCTGGTTTTTGAGGAAGCGCACAATTTCATCCCTAGCGACAAGCAGACTGCGTCATCAGAGCCAATCAAGATAATTGCAAAACAGGGGAGGGAACCAGGAGTGAGTTTGGTTGTTATCACGCAGATGCCTAACAAGGTCCATCAGGAAGTCCTATCACAGACCGATATCGTAATTTCATTCCGCCTCACTTCACGTGATGATTTGAATGCATTGCACGCAGTGATGCAGACTTACATGCAGGAGAAACTGGAAAAAGTAATCGGTGACTTGCCTAGGATGCCTGGGGCTGCTGTGATACTGGACGATAACCTTGAGAAGATTTTCACTGTCAACATCCGGCCGAGGATATCGTGGCATTCGGGCGGGACTGCTGTTATCGGATAAACCTTAAAATACCTGCCTTTCTATTAAGTGGATATGGAACTTCAGATATGGACTGAAAAGTACAGGCCGCTCAAATTCTCTGATGTAATCGACCAAAAGCATGTTGTAGAACGAGTCAAGGCATTTGTGAAGGACAAGAATGTTCCGCATATGCTCTTCGCAGGACCTGCTGGTACAGGAAAGACGAGCCTGGCGTTGACGATTGCGCACGAACTTTATGGCAAGGAATGGAAGCAGAATGTGCTGGAGATGAACGCAAGCGATGAGAGGAAGATTGATGATGTTAGGGGGAAGATAAAGGATTTTGCAAGGACCATGCCGATGGGAAGCGTGCCATTCAAGATCATAATTTTGGATGAAGCTGACTCGCTGACACCGGAAGCGCAGCAGGCGTTGAGGAGAATCATTGAGAATTACAGTTCTGTCACACGTTTCATGCTCATCTGCAACTGGTCTTCGAAGATAATCGAGCCGATACAGTCAAGATGCGCGGTGTTCCGTTTCAAGCCTTTGACCGATGACGACATTAAGAAATTCGTGGAAAGGATTGTTGAAGGGGAGAAATTGAAGATCGATGCCAAAGCAATTGACGCGATAATTTATTCTTCGGAAGGCGACATGAGGAAGGTTGCGAATTACTTGCAATCCGCAGCTTCACTGGGTGGGAAGATTACTGAAGATGTTGTATATGACATTACTAGCAAAGCCAAGCCGACTGATGTGAAGGAGATGATACAGCTGGCGGTTGATGGCAAGTTTTCTGAAGCGAGGAAGAAGCTGCAGGAATTACTGTTGGCGCAGGGATTGTCTGGTGTTGACATCATCTCGGAAATCCACAAGCAGATTTATTCGCTAAATATCTCAGAGGAGAACAAGATGAAGCTCATCGATAGGTGCGGTGAGTTTGAGTTCAGGATTTCTGAGGGCGGGAATGAATTGATACAGTTGGAAGCATTGCTCGCGCAGTTCATGCTTGTCGGGAAGGGTTAATGCATTACAGTTGATTAATATGCTCAAGCGCAGCTTACATATGGTATAACGGATTTAAGTTTAACACACTACTTTCAAAGTAATGACATTGAAATTAAGACGACCTTATGCGACACCAGTAGGTCAATTTGACGAGGTTGTGTTAGATGAGGAGAGAAGCTTGAGACTTGTCCTAACAGGTAATTGTAATTTGGCATGTGAATTCTGTGCATATAAGGTGAAAGATTTTTACAGTCCAGAAGTTCATTCGGAAAGATTTGTTGAGATGGAACCCAGATACGAATTAAGGAAATTGCTCAAAGAAATGAGGAGAAATCTAAATTATGATATTGCGCACTTGACAGGTGGAGAACCAGGTATTGCAAAGCATCTGTCAGAGATAGGAGAGCTTTGTCAGGATGAAAGTTATTCTATCAACATGTGTTCAAATCTTGTTTACACGAAACCTATAGTTAGATTGATAGACAGGGGTTTGATAAGTGAACTAACATTTAGCTATGTACCATTAGATTCAGGAGAACAAAGGTCACAATTGCTTGTCTATCAAAGACCTGATGAAGCTAGGATAGGGAATACTCTTGAGAATATTTCCCATTTACGTTCCAGATACCATGAACTTGTTATAAAAACAAACATTATAATGTCACCATTTTCAGATATCGAAAATACAGCAGGTTTCATAGACTGGTGCTGGAACAATGAAGTTAAACCAAGGGTACAAAGGGATAGATCTTCATTGCGTATATCGGAATCTACAGACAATACAAAAAAATTGCTAGATGCATTGAAAATGGAACCTAAGAAAGTTATAATAAAAGTCCCTGGTGCAACTGAGTCTTGTGAGTTTGAAGATCCCAATGGTAGGGAAATGCATGTAAAAGTCTTCAATAAAAATTATCGACCTCAAGAAGTCTGTAAATTATGCGATGAAAGTAATTGTGTCAAGTCCCTTTCCTCGATAAGAGTTTACGATACAACAAATGAACCTGTCTTATGTCTTTGCACATTGCGTGATGATAATTTTTCGAATGTTACGGTAGATCAGTTTTTGAAAAGTAGTGTGTTTAATGAAATAAAAGGTTACAAAACAGACCCAATATCTTATTTCGATAAGTTCTGTGCTCATCCAAACTTCCAATAAATTCATAATCTTCGTGCTAGTTCTAGAGTTTCCTGCATTAATGGAGAGCTTTGTCCTTTCTTCTTATCTTTTGTAGGATCTCTTCCAATATCCTGATACAATCCAGGATTATTTACAAAATTTTTCATATGTTCGTATTCTTCCCGTGACATAACATCTTCAAGCCAAGCAATGCCCTTAGATTTCATTGGCACAACATAATGCAATTCCATGCCTTCTTTCTTTACGGCTTCGTCAGCACCTTGTTCCCTATTTGTACCCACTATTATTTTACTGCACTGAACATTTATGTCACGTCTTTCAGCTTCGTACTTTATTATCTCTCTTGCTATCAGTTTGCTTGCTGAATCTGTAACCATATCGTCACATATAATCGCATTGCATCCGTCCAAAAGTTCCCCCTCAATCAAATTATGAGAGCCCCATTCTCCAAGGCTAAGTTTCTTTTGTTTCAGTTCAGCAAGAGATTTTATAGCATCATCAACTGTTCTTATTTTCTCTCCAGGAAGAGGTCTGGTATATCCCCACTTTATCCTAACTCTGCCGTCTGTTTTGATATACATTGCTGTTGAAATTGCAGAAGCTATTGGTATTCCTGCCATATCCACACCTATCAAAACGTCTTTGTCAGGATTATATCCACTAAATTCCTCTTCTATGGTTCTGCCCATAGCATATCCTAATTTCGAAGTAAACTCAGCTGAATTTCCGGCATTTCTCATATTGATGAGATATATACTATTTGTACCATTTTTCAATATCCAACCATTTTTCCTTTTTTCTGGGTCTTTTGTGTTAAAAACAGTCTCAATACAATTACACTGATATGCAAGTCTAACTAATTCTTTACCAAGTTGTTCTTTCTCTCGTTGCCAATTCATGATTTAACCAATTCCTTATCATGTTGTAATAACGCTTCAGTCAATCTAGTAGCAGTCTCTCTTGGATTAGGAGATTCTGCTACTTCCCTGCCAAGAATGAAATAAGTATTGATTGGATGTAAGATATCGTATGTTTTAATCAAGTCGCCGCCTTGCTGATCCTTTCCTAATCCTGTCGGATAGAAACTTAAATTTAGATCAGCCTCTTTCGCCATCTTTCCTAAAACCGATTTATATTGCTGGCAGTCTTCAGGTCGGCTTGCAGGCAAGACAAAATTAGGTACGTCTAACAAAATAGAGTTCAAATACATTCTGGTTATCGCAGATTCAGGAATGTGACCACCTTCAGACTCTGGTGCACCTATAAATGTGACCTTTCCCCCAGCTATGGGTACTTTGTTGTTTTTTCTGATTTCTTCTACAACAGCTTTTTGTCCAAGTGGACCAGCCCATGGGAAAATTATAATTCCGTCTACTAAGTCGTATATATCTTTTATCATACCTTTCATGAAAGTTCCACCGTCACCTCCTAGTTTTTGATAGTCGAGGATTTTCTTATGTCTTCTACTAAGATTTTTGTTCAGTGAATCTATGGCATTTGTTAAAGTAGATACAGTTTCTTCCAAGCCTCTTCTAATAGAGTATAAACCACTTAACTTGTAACCAATCACCCCAGGAATATCTGCCGTACTTGTAACAACATGTTCAAATCTTGGATTATCGTAAACCAAGCTTATGTCCAACGCAGGTATTATTCCAGTTCTTTTATTAGGGAACAATGAATCAGTTGGGTAAGAAGTCATTATACAAACATTTATTGATTAAACATTTAAGCTTGGATGTAATAAATTTGACTTTTTAAACATGTCGTATGCAATTTTACATTTTCACTAAATACAAATCTTTATAGAATTTCCCATATGCCTTGTGAAAAACGAATTCAAGAACTATCTCATTATAGCCTTGCGGAGAATCGAGTTGATCCAAATCATTCAGAATCCCTATAGCATCACTATGTGGAATTAATGTAGGAACACCTCCTCCCAACTTTTCACTTATGAACATTCTTTGATTATCGAATATAGGAATATTCAAAGTATAATCAGGACTAAAATCACCACTTTTAATATTACCCCTTACAGCATCAATGACATATTCTCCAGGGATATGATTTTTTAATGCCATCCCAGAATATTCTACATCCTCGCTTACCCATGTTTGATGTAAAACAAATCGAGGAGAGGTTATATCGAGTTTTGTTCTAGCACTTTCTGCCAATTGATAGAATTGTTCTTGTAGTTCTTCATATGTTTTAATACCAGATTTTCTTGGCTGTCTACCTCTGATATTTGGCAAATCGTATATACTTTCTCCAGGATCACAACAATAGAGTGAAACTCCTTTTGTTGCTGTATCAACTATTTGTCTAACTTGTTTACTATTCTCTCTACTCAACCCATCTACAATCACTAATTTTGGAGGTACAGCGAGATCTAACCCCAACAATTTACTTATTCCATCTAAATTCATGTTAAATGATTCTATAGTGAAGATTTAAGAGTTTGTATGTAAAGTAACAAAACTAAAGTCTCTTCGTAACGCCCTGCTTCGGGCATATGTCAGCAAGAAAGCATTTGCTGCAGTAAGGTGTAGGCGCCCTGCATATCGTCCTACCATGTTCCTTCATCCACCATGGTATCTTTTTCCAGTATCTCTTCGGTACAAGCTTCATCAAGTCCTGCTCGATCTTCACCGGGTCTTTGTTCTTCGTCCATCCTAGCCTGTACGAGATGCGGATGACATGGGTGTCGGTCACCACTCCTAAAACCTTGCCAAAACCATTTGTCAGAATCACGTTGGCAGTCTTCCTACCGATTCCATGCAGTTCATCCAGTTCTTCAAGCGTCTCAGGAACCTTGCCATGATATTTCTTCACGAGAATCTTGCACGCAGCCTTGATGTTCCTCGCCTTGTTGCCATGCAATGGTATTGTCTTGATGTATCCGATGAATTCATCCAGATCAGCCTCCGCGAAATCCTTGGCTGTCTTGTATCTCGCAAACAGTCTCGGTGTCGCAGCATTCACGACTTCATCCCTCACCTGCGCAGACAGTATGGTACAGACCATCAATTGCAACGGGTTGGAAAAATTCATATAGTATCTTTCATGCGGGTAGGCTTTCTTGAACCTGTCGATGGCTTCCATGAATTAACAATCAGTACAATCCGAAATAAGCTTTATGATGCTGTCAATAGGCACATGTAATACGTATTACATGAACAAGATGCGCAGCTCAACCTTTATTTTGGAAATAAATATTGACCGTTTTCTGTTATTGTATAATATGATTCGGCTCTGCTAACATGTTCTACTTCTACGAAATTTTCTGCCACCAGTTTTGTAAGATGATATGTTAGTCTGCCTGAGGTAATTGGTTTGTCAATTTCTGCCATTTTTCTTGTTATCACGCTCGGCCTAACACGGCTTCCAGCATCATTAATGATTCCTAGGATTGCTTGTCTTGTAGGATTCATGTTTATGATAGATTTGTATGCAGATTTGTGAACTTTTTCACCCACTGTAATAGGCAAACTACCTTCTTCCGAATATAATCTAATTGTTAAACCATCCGTTTCTGCCATGGCTCTATATCTTTTGATTGTTTCCTTGTCTCCCTCTAAAAACAAACTCATATCATCAAACTATAATAACAACAGAAAAGATTTAAACCTATTTGGTCTTAGATTAAGACAGAATTCAGTATAAGCTTTACTTTGGCAGGAATCGCAGCACAAGCTCCAGAACTATGATACCGGTGACGAAAAACATGACATGCTTGGGCTTGATCTTGAAAGCTTCCCCATCGTCTTCCCCGAACCTTACCAGACCTCCGGCACCCGAAGGCATGTAGACCTTATCTTCAGCCATAATTATTGATACGATGGCGAAGTTTATATGTGTTTTCCCATTATAAAATAATAATAAAAATTGTCATATATGCTAAAGTTTATA
>SCSR01000091.1 GCA_004297575.1 archaeon | reverse complement strand
GTTTCGAATGGACTATCTGACCTAAGCAGGGAAGACGCGCAGAAAATACTAGCCGTATTCCTGTTGACTGATGGGACTGTAAGCTGGAACAAATGCAAGAATTCTTTCATGGTGAGATTCTGCAACAATGACGTATCGTTACATGAACTATTCAAATCGTTCCTTATGAAGGGGTTTGAAATAAAGCCAGGATTCGATAAAATAAGAGGCACACGCAACTTGGTTACCGGTTTTACTAGAATCAAAGACAGCGACATCATGCAAAAATTATTCTCACTTACGCCTACTTTCAAAACTAGTGATATCGAGTCGCATCCGACTGTCTCATTTTTGCTAGACTCTTCACAACTTGTACAATCGACTGCATTCAGGATAGCAATGTCATGCGATGGCAGCATAGGTATATGCATTACCAAAAATGGTGATATCAAAACCAAGTTAAGGTTAGGTTGTGCACACCCGGTCTTGCTGAGCGAATGGAAAATTCTGGCAAGAAATCTAGGAATCAATATGTTTGTGGAGAAAGACAGGAATACGTGGAGCGGATTTCATTGCATAGAAACGAACTCACTAGAAGAAATAACAAGATTTAGACAGATAGGAGGCTTCTTACCAGAAGATGTCAAGGTATGCAGAGGCAGATTTAAAGGTCAAAATAAAAACTTTGTTCTAGACTTAGTAACACAATTAAAATAAAGATACTATATACAACACACTGGGGTGATCGTCTAGCTTGGTCTAGGACATGTGCTTTGGGTCGATTCGCAGAAAAGCACATAACCCGTGTTCAAATCACGGTCACCCCACTATTTTTGCAAATGAAAGGCATTTCACCGTTGAAAATAAATTATATTCATGAGGTCCCGTGACAAGCCCGACTGGCAGAAGAAGATTGCACAGGAGAGGATTGACATACTGTTTGACCTGGCGAAAAAGGAATTGCGCAAGCACCCAGAACGTTCCAAGCGTTACGTGCAGCTGGCAAGGAAAATCGGGCTGAGGTACAACATCCGCTTCAGCAAGGAAGAGAAACGAAAATTCTGCAAGTCATGCAACACGCTGCTTGTGCCAGGCTACACGTCGGAAGTGAGGCTGGACAAGAAGACCCATGCGATGTCTATAAAGTGCCTGGAATGCAATACTATCTACAGGTACCCTTACAAGTGATGACATGCTAGGAGAGATGCGCATCGGGCTGACGCTGGCCATAATTTTCGTCGCGTCGTTGACCATTTTCTACATCTTCGGCAGCATCAACGCAGCTGCTGACAAGTGCCAGACATCTGCGCTGGATATATGCAACGACCTGACAGGGATGTCCGGCACCATGATTATTGTCCTGATACTGATAGGGTCTTTTGTGATGATACTCGCGTCCACAGTATACCTCTGGATGTCCTCAAAAAGGCTCTGAAAAAACCTTTAATAGCTTTAGTTGAGAAAATTATTTACTATGGTATCTGTTCAAGACGTCGATTCAGCCAAGTTCGTAGGCATGCTGAAGGAAGAGCTCAAGTCGCAAAAGCTGGTAGAGCCCACGGCATGGAGCAGGTTTGTCAAGTCAGGCGTGAACAAGGTCAGGCCGCCTGCACAGGATGATTTCTGGTATATCCGCTCTGCATCGTTGTTGAGAAGGCTTTACATTGACAATCAGGTCGGCGTGAGCAAGCTGAGGACTTACTACGGCGGAAGGAAAAAGTCAGGCACGCACCCAAGGCATTTTTACAAGGCATCAGGAAACACCCTGAGGAAGATTTTACAGCAGCTTGAGAAATCGGGCTTGGTGCAAAAGAACAAGGAAGGCAGGAAGCTGACAAGCGCTGGAGTCAAGCTGTTGAACAAGGTAGCATACCAGGCGAGCAAATGAGCGAACAAAACAAGAATTTGTTGAAGATGATACTATCCAAAGGCGCGACAGAAAGGCTCGGCAGGGTCAGGGTAGTCAAGCCAGAGCTTGCCACGCAGTTGGAGGCTTACATGTTGCAATTATTCCAATCAGGCAAGATCAAAGGCGAGGTCTCGGAAGAGCAGCTGAAAACGATACTGGAGGCTGTCAGCTCGCAAAAGGAGTTCAAGATTTTAAGGTGATTTGATGGGAAGGACAAAGAAAGTAGGTACAGCTGGAAGATTCGGCCCGAGATACGGCAAGAAGTCCAGGCAAGGAATGGCAGACATCGAGAAGATACAGAAGCAAAGACATATATGCCTCAAATGCAATATGCCTTATGTCAAGAGGGTCGCGAAGGGCATATGGGCATGCAAGAAATGCGGTGCCAAGTTCGCAGGGTCAGCATACACGGTGTAAAAATGTATAGATGCATATCATGCAAGAAACAAGTCGAAGACATTTCAGACAAGATCAGGTGCCCTTATTGCGGTGCCAGGGTTTTCTTGAAATCAAGGGCTGAAGTTGCTACTAGAGTCAGGGCGAGATAAACTTATAAGGCTTAATTTCTATCCTAAGTTTTAGGTATAGAAATGAGAGTAATTTACGAAGGAAGATTAAAACATGCCCAAAAAATGTTGCAATGCTTAAGGTGGGGAAGAAATGATTTTAATGCATTTGCTGAGTATGCTTCGAAGAATCTAACTATTGAACATACACGATTTATAGGAGATGCAAGATTACCATATAATATTAGAAATGTGAGAAGAAAATACGCGAATGGTCGATTTGATTATCTTTATCCAATGATGTATCTTTTCACACCAACTAACATTCCAAGTGGAGATATAAATATTTTTATTGAAAATCTATATAAAAAGGCAACCCCCCGAAATATTCGGGCAGTTGTTAATACTTTTGTAAAATATTCTACAGAAAGCCAATTAAAAATTTCAGACATAAAGAAAAAAGACCTTGATAAAGAAAGAAGAACGGTTCTTGGATCCAGAAAGGTTCATACAATAAGATTCCCAGAGGAAAATGCAGAATTCCAGATATCACCATTTTTTAATTTGCATACCTATGGTTTTGAGATTTCAAGAAAATCTGGTTTATACGATAAGGAAAAAAGGTATCCAATAGTTGAGTATGAAATTTGGCGAGGTAATAACGGCGTTGTTGTGCCAAAGATAAGAGTTACGGATAAAGATAAGAAAGGCGAAGGTTATGTATTTGCAGGCTCTATTTCAGATATTGTACCGTCAGCAATAACTCTATTTTACGATCAGGATAAAGATAAAGGTTGGCAAGTAATTAGAGAAGGTCATGACTGGAATGAAGCAAATCCAATCATTTTAACTGATTCATAATGTCATTTAGGATTTCACCCGAATATCGCGAAAGCAATCCCGCCGACAAACATCATGATGAGGCTGTGCTTCACACCGGCAATGACAGCACCCTCTGCCATCTTGCCTACAGCCAATCCCGCGAACAGTCCCTGTATCAATACCAGGTTGCGGAAGATGGTCCTGAACTCTTCAGCCAATCCCGCCACGTTGAGCTGTTCCCCTCCCAATCCTCCGAGCGGCTGGGAAGTGGTGAGCGTCGGGACCAGGAATTTCTCCAGGCCGATGATGACGCCCAGGAAAACGAAGAATATCACATAACCAGTGGTGATCTGTGACTGGAGGTACAACAGCCTTTCCTGTTTGAGCCTGTCAATGTCAACAGCAGTCTGGCTCAGCGCCTCGAACGTGTCAGTGAGGTTTCCTCCGAACTTGTGGCTCTCCAATACCGACGATACTATCCTCCCGATCATCTTGGACTTGGTTTCCTTTGAAAAATTGACAAGCACGATATCCAACGGTATGCCCCAGTCAAGCTGCGCAGAGACTTTCCTGATATATTTGCTGAGAGCCTTGTAGTCGTTCTTGGATACGGTCCTGAATGACTCCGTTATGGTAAGCCCGCCCCGTGCAGTCTCGATGAAATCACGCAGGAAAACCGGAAACATCGACTCCAGCTCCTTTGTCTTGGCATAATCCCTGTACTTGTAGTAGATGAGAGGCATGGCTGCAATCATGCCTGCAATCAGGTGCACAGTCGAGAAGATGGTCTT
>SCSR01000090.1 GCA_004297575.1 archaeon | reverse complement strand
GGATTTGGAAAGGACTGAAGAGAATGGCAGGATGGACACTGACATTTCGAAAATCAGCGACAAGGCAATCAAGCGCGGTTTCAACCAGATAGGTACTCTCGGTTCTGGAAACCATTATTTGGAAATCCAGTATGTGAAGGCAGAAAATATTTTTGATGAAAAGACAGCCAAGGCATTCGGCATTTTCCCGAACCAGGTCGTGGTGATGTGGCACTGCGGCTCTAGGGGTTTCGGTCACCAGATTGCTACTGATTACTTGCAGACATTCCTGAGCGTCATGGAAAGGAAGTATGGGATTAAAGTTTTGGACAGGGAGCTTGCGTCCGCACCGTTCAACTCCCTAGAAGGTCAGAATTATTTTGAAGCGATGAAAGGTGCAATCAACATGTCATTCGCCAACCGCCAGGTGATTCTTCACAGGGTGAGGGAAGTTTTCTCCGAAGTTTTCAAGCAGGATGCAGAGCAATTGGGGATGCATATGGTTTATGATGTGACTCACAACACTGCGAAACTGGAAAAGCACAAAGGCAAGGAAGTGCTGATTCACAGGAAGGGTGCGACAAGAAGTTTCGGCCCTGGGAGGGAAGAGGTCACAGCAGATTATAGGGATATTGGTCAGCCTGTTATCATCGGCGGCAGTATGGAAACTGGAAGTTACTTGCTTGTCGGAACAAAGGGTGCTGAAGAGCAGACATTCGCTTCGACCGCACACGGCTCTGGCAGGACGATGAGCAGGTCCAAGGCAACTAGGCTTTTCAGCGGGGAGGCATTGGTGAAGGATATGGAATCGCATGGCATTTACATCCGTTCTACTTCCATGTCGGGTCTGGCAGAAGAGGCTGGCAAGGCATACAAAAGCATTGATGAAGTTGTCGACGCGACCCACCAGGCAGGCATTTCTTCAAAAGTAGTAAAGTTTATGCCTATGGGAAACGTTAAGGGCTAGCATGAAATTAAGCCAGAAACAAATCGCAGAGCACATGAAACGTCTCGAAGGCTGGTCGCTGGTCGATGGCAAGCTGGTACGCGAGTTGGAATTCAAGGATTTTGCCGATGCCATGAAATTCGTCAACAAGGTCGCCAAGCTGGCTGAGAAGGAAGAGCACCATCCGGACATCACCATCTACTCATGGAACAGGGTTAGGCTGATGCTGTACACGCATGACATCGGTGGATTGTCTGATGAGGATTTTAATCTTGCAGGGAAGATAGAACAGATTTAAACTTTGCTGTCAAGTGTATAATTATGCTGGCAAGAGAGTTCGATTTGATAACTGAATTTTTCAGGGATGAGGTAAACTCACGCTTAGAAAGAATCTTTGACGAAGAGCTAAATGAGATATCAGCTGAGACTAAAAGATATGGAGTGGACACGGCTGACGCGTTCTTGCATGATTTGTATGGCTATGCAAAGGAATTCGTAATCCCTACTGGAAAAATGGGCAACCTGCAGCCAGGGGTCTTGGCACCAACAATACCTAAAAGATTCAGGCCTACCTTCGGAATTCTTGCTTATCTTGCAGTAGGAGGCAAAGACGAGAATAGTATAATCAATGCTATGGCTCCGATTGACTTGATTCATTATGGGACGTTGGGTCACGATGACATGCGTTGCATGGATGGTGATGAATACAGGCATTGCATTAAAAGCTACTGGAATTA
>SCSR01000089.1 GCA_004297575.1 archaeon | reverse complement strand
CTCAATACGTTAAAGCCCCCATTAGCAACCTCCAGCCTGACATTCGGCGTGACTGTCCCGATGCCGACGTTGCCTGCCGTGTTGATTAACATCCTGCCTGCGTTATTCGTCACGAACGCTATCGGACGCATTTGGCCCGATTCAGTGCCTCCGCTCAGATAATCGGCGGAGATGAATGTCGTATTCTGGGGCAACGAGTATTGGCTCGCAGTTCCTGTATGCCCGATAAATATCCCCTCATAGTTCGTGTTGAGAAAATCAGCGCTCCATGTTAATCCAGGTGTCGGTTCTCTAACGTCAAGCCTTGCGAACATCGAAGTTATCCCAATTCCGACATTTCCCTTCGGCCCTATGTCAAGTATCTCGTTGCCGGTCTGGTTGAAAAATCTGAAAGCGCTGGAAGTGGATGTGTAACCGGACGCAAAAACAAGTGAATTTGCGCTGTCCTGCCCGATTCTTGTGGTGGTTGGGTTGGATGGTATGCTGTTGCCTGAAAATACTATCGGCTCATAGCTTGTTATCGAACCTGAGCCTTGGGCTGCTCCAGTTCCAATTCTTAATCTGTTTGCTAGCCCAGAAAGTGCAGGACCTGCACCTGTTCCAGTTGGTGACATGATATTTATTCCACGAGCTGTCGACCCGTCTGCGGATGATGATATGTTCAAATCCGCACCTCGAGGTCCATAAATTGTGTTCGCTATATAGTCTCCATTTGATGATATGGCAAGTCCGCCTTCTGTCCTGATATAACCAGCGACTACTTGACTAAAACCAGTAGCTGCCGGATCCAAATAATAATTGGAATTGTCCGAGTCGTAATACATGGTGGCGTTCACTGAGCCGCCCAGTGGATTTGCCAGCTTGCTCGAAGATATTGCGCCTGCTGAAATGCTGCTTCCCACCACTGCGTTCGTGCCAATAGTACCGGTTATCGTGCCTGTGGCGTTGATATCACCGATGACATTGAGTTTGTTCTGCGGTGAAGTAGTCCCGATGCCGACGTTGCCTGTACTGTTTTGGATTGTAAAGCGAATTCCTATCGTTTCCTCAACTATGTTAAACTGCCCAGACGGAAAATTGGCATCTGCCCCATTACCACCTAATGCCAGCCACCAGCCGTGAGCAGTATTCGGGTTTACCAGCTTGATTCCAGTTGCCTGATGATTGAGTGAATTGTTGACAACAAGCGGACTAAAGCTTTCATCGCCCAATATCACAAGCCTGCTCCCGGGGTTCGTAGTCCCGATGCCGACGTTGCCACCGTTTGGATTTAACAATAGGGGGTAATTAGTAGCTAAGTTGGTCTTGTCGGTACTTTGAAGCCAGAAGCCGTTGCCTAGATTGCCACCTATGTCCAGAACGAGGTTGCTATTGTCTTTAAATCTCGCAATATGACCAGCTGATTGGGTCGTGCCTGAAGTCGCTGGAAACGCACTACCGCTTCCAACTATATCGAGTTTAGTTATTGGTCCCGTCGTGCCGATGCCGACGTTGCCAGCTGTCAATAAAGAAGTTGCACCTGCTGGATCCAAATAATAAGCAGAATTGTCCGAGTCGTAATACATCGTGGCATTAATGCTTCCTCCAATAGGATTTGCCAATTGTGTAGAGCCGACTGCACCGTTTGCCAGCTTGCTTGACGTGACCGCACTGCTTGCTAGCTCGTTCGTTCCCACACATCCAGTACATGTGAGACCGGTGGCATTACCAGAAATTGTTCCAGATACAGTTCCGTAGATTGTGCCTGTTGCGTTGATGTCGCCGAGGACGTTCAGAGTGTTCTGTGGTGAAGAGGTGTTGACACCAACTTTGCCATTTCGGTCAATTACCATTTTAGTAGCAGGTGTCCCACCGGTTGCAAATACGATATCCCGACCGCCGCTGGATGTTCGAGGCTGGATAATGAGATTGCCATTTTCTCCAAATGGATAACTTCCCCCAGATTGTGAACTGTAAAGTCGGGGATAATTATTGGTAGAATAAAAAGCTGTCTCTGCCCCGGTATTTTCAATCTGTAGCGTACCATATATATCCAGTTTTGTCTCAGGACTTGTCGTTCCGATGCCCACATTGCCTTGGATATACGCAACACCGGAGATATTCAGCGCAGACCCGTTTATCCAACCAGCTACGGCTAGCGAAGTGCCAGTGCCAGCAGGATCCAAGTAATAAGCAGAATTATCGGAATCATAGTAAGCAGACGCATTCATACTGCCACCAAGAGGGTTTGATAACTTGCTCGATGTGACAACTCCCGCAGAAATCTTCGCCCCAGTAACTGCAGAACTCTGTATATCGGCTGTAGGAATTCCCCGAGTGCCGGCTGCAACGATGCCATCATTATACAGGACAAAGCTTGCATTGGTAACATTGTAGCTGAACATGTCCAGGTTCGCATTTATCGGCGTGATCTGAGAAAGCGGGTGCGACTGCGTCTGTGCGAATGCTGCAGGCAGAAGCAACAGGAACATGACTGCCAGAACCAGTTTCCTAATCATTCATCTTCACCTTCAGGAACCTTCTCGCGATATCCTCTACAGCAGAAGACACATCCTTCAGTCCATTGTCATGCATGTAGCCCTCCACCGCCTCCCATACCTTCGTATCCAATGAAACAGAACGGCCCGCTCTCATCTACCAACCATATAATACAATATCGTACCGTATGTTATAAACTTTTCCCTATCAATACACTAGTTGAAGATGTGCCATTATCGTATGTGGACCGTGCATATCAGCAGCTCCATCATAATTATCTGGTCTTGCAGAGCTGATTTCTGACATGTCCGAGAAAGTGCACATAATTTGGAAAGCTACACACGATTAACTAAACTTATAAATATCTATAAGTATAGTTGATTGTATGGAAATGAAAAGAATCCCCCTGAACCAAAGGCTAAGAAGAAAACAGCATGTGGAAATTGCCAGGCTGCAGGACATGGTTGTAGAGGCATTGTACAGGATGTTCCCGAAAAGCGTCCTGCACGGAGGCACTGCGATATGGCGGTGCTATTCCGGAAGCAGGTTCTCGGAGGACATTGATGTATATATCGAGAAGAACACCGGGAAGATAGAGGAACTGTTCGGCGAGTTCGAGGCGATGGGGTTCTCGATAACCAAGAAGAGGGTGAAAGAAAATTCCCTTTATTCCAAGCTTGTGTTCAATGGCATTGAAATAAGATTCGAGGCTGTGTTCAAGAAGATCAACGGCGTGGTCAAGGAGTATGAGACATACGAGGGGATTCTGATTAACATCTATACGCTGCTTCCGGAGGATCTGGTTGCTGAAAAGGTCAATGCATGCCTCAAGAGAAAGAAAATCCGCGATTTGTACGACATATTTTTCCTGCTGAGGCATGTGAAGGATGCTGGGAAAGTCAGGCCGAATTTGAGGAGATTTTTGAAGGAGTTCAAAGAGCCAGCAGACGAAAAGGAGCTCAAAGTCCTGATACTTTTCGGGATAGCCCCGACGAAAGAAGAGATGCTGGATTACATAAGAGGATGGCTGGCATGAAGCATGTTGACAAGGTTCGGGAATACTCGAAACGGACACCGGTGTTCGACACAAGATCCGTATCTAGGCTTGTCGGGAACGAAAATTACGCATATGTTGTCCTCAACCATCTTGTCAAGAAAGGCGAAATCAAGAGGCTGACAAAAGGGCATTACTCTGTCCATGAAGAGCCCTCTCTCCTCGTTTATTGTGTAAAGCCGGCATATCTTGGCTTGCAGGATGCAATGAGTTTCCACAATCTCTGGGAGCAGGAGACGAATCCGGTAATCGTCACTACGAGGAAAGTAAGGGTGGGCGCAAGAAAGGTTTTCGAGAGCAATGTCATAATCAGGAGGATTTCCCCCAAGCACTTTTTCGGCTTTGAATACCACGAATACAACGGCGTGCTGCTTCCTGTGAGCGATGTAGAAAAGACTTTCATAGACATGGTGTACTTCAACGAGCTCAGGAAGGATATGGTAAGCGCTTTCAGAAAAAAGGTCGATAAGGAAAAGCTGCGCAGGTACCTTGAAAAGTATGATAAAAGATTTGCCGATAAAGTTGCACGGCTGATTTGATTTTTTGGCGAATAGAAATGCTTTTTACTATCAACTGCAGCCTGAAAACTTATTTAAATGGGGAAACCGAAATCCTATGCATGGATGTTGTAAAGGCCAAGCCTTATCTGAATAAAAATTATATCATAATCGCTTTGGCTCTCGTCATCGTGGCTCTGGTGGTTGTTTTCAGCGGCGTGACAAGATATATCCCAGGCGTAAGCGCACCGGCAACAGGACCGACAGGCGGCATAGGCACAACCACGACCACCACATCCGGCGTAACCCTAAACCAGCAGCAGGCTGGGTCTGATACAGGCAAGCCGGTCATGGATGCATTGACAGGCCAACAGACAGGCGTCCAGTGCCCGAAGGATTTCTGCCTGAATGCTGTGTACGGTGCAGGCAAATGCCCAAGCTCAGCTGAGACTTATTACGAGCAGGAATGCTACAAGTACCCTGCATCCGCCAAAGACTTGGCAACATGTGACAAGCAAAGAACCATATACTACAAGGTATGCGGCGTGGCGTAGCAGAACATTTCTAACCGATATTATTCTTCACAAAATTTGACTTAGCCTTGCTTGCATGATGTTAAGTTCGCGAGCTGGCTTATAGTCAGCACGCCCGGATATCCGGTATTGTTATAGACCGTAGTCGGCGCTTGCGTGATGCCAGCAGTAAGACAATTCGGCAACAGATCACCATCACATGACACAAAAATCTTTGGGGCATACACACCGAGAGTGTTCAATTGCATCAATGTCGCCACACCAGCCTGCGTGCTCTGGTTCGTCACGCCATATATCCTCAATCCATTTGCATGCAAACAGTCTACGAAATTCTTTCCAGTCTCTATCTGCCTAATCGAATCTTGAACAAATATCACGCTCTGCGTCAGGTACCTGCCGTCCTTGGTTACCCAAGCCTCTGCAAAACTAGTTCCCGAAGGGCCTGTGACCTTGACAACAGCCTTGTACAGGCCACTGTCCTCGGTCAGGCTGATCACTTCTGCGGTGCTGCCTGGATTGGATAATTCATAAAGTGCATTGACATTGTCTGCAACAGATGCGTTTCTTGGAAAAGCCCACACTGCGACAGCAAGGAGTGATAGGATTATAATAATTACGGGCTGTTTCACGCCAAATCTGGAAGCCATATAAAGAAATTGTCTCCCATATATAAATAATGAGGCTAGCTCTTGTCGTGATTTTTTCACTGCTGCTGCTTTCAGGATATGCGTTCGCTTCATACACATTTCGTGCCGGGTCATGCGATGCAGGCGAGGTGTGCGTGCTGTCGGCATGGAACCAGAGCAACTCGCATGTGGGCGCGTGCGGGTACTATTCCAATTACAGCATCTGCGCAAGCAACGAAGTGAATGCAGTCACCATAAGGAACAGCCTGTGCTCGTCTGGAGAGGATGCCATGCTCTCCCTCTACCAACAGAATGATACGCATCTTGCGCCCGGAAAATTCTACAGCAACAACGTTTGCGCATCGCCAGGCAATTACACATGTTCAATCAAGACATCATGCAGCGGCGGACAGACATGCCTCGCCTCGGTCTATAACGCATCCAACACGCATATCGCGACGTGCAATTTTTATTCAAACCTGATATGCTGCGGCACTGACAGCACTCCGCCTACAATCTCCGATCCGGCGCTCACGCCTTCGAAAATCATTCCTAGCGACGGGGTGAACTTTACAGTGACTGTCACAGATGATTTTGCCGTTGATACGGTGATAGCGAAAGTGACCTACCCGAATTCTGCGACTGCAAACTTTACCATGCAAGCGATATCCAGCAACGTGTACACCCTGAACTTTTCAGACACATCCCAGCATGGCACATACACATGGAACACCATCTATGCCAACGACACTGTCAACAATGCTGCAACCAGCTCGCCGAACCTGCAATTTACAACGATAGGAGAGCAGTACACATTCATCGGGACTGCGTTGGACTCGGTAACCGGAAATGTCATACAAAGTGGTAATGTGACTGCGATTATCCGGGAGGCTGGAGACAGCACTACTACTACTTTCACCGGAGGAGTCTACAACATTTCGGTCAACACATATCTGATAGCCAATCAGACAAAGTTCCATACAGGCATCATAGTGACAGGCACAGGCAAGACAGGATACAACTATCTGACTGTGGGCAACGGACCGCTCGCAGCGCAGGCAGCATCGTGCACTTCAAAGCAATGGCACTTTACCGGAACAGCGCTTGACCATGCAGGACAGCAAATCAGCCAGGGCAATGTAGGAGTGTCGGTGCAAGGCGTCACTGGCAGCAACTCTACGTCGTTCTCCAACGGGGCGTGGGACATTTACTTCTCCCCATGCCTGGTTTCGGGCGGATTGTATACGTTCCAGTTCACAATCTCAGGCGACGGTAAGACAGGATTCCTATCTTCAGCGCAAGTAGCAAAGTAGCCAATATTTATACCCTCAAAAAAACTAATTGTATCTATGAGAAAGGGTATCTCCCCCCTGGTTGCGGTTGTTCTTCTTATAGCAATAACGATGACCATAGCAGGTGTTCTCGCATATTGGGCTTCGGGTTTCGTGAGGGGAAGCCTGCCTGCATCAAACACAACCACGAACCTGCAGCAATGTTCCGGTTCCAATTTTGACATCCTGTCTGCATCGCTGAATAGCACCACAGGCAACATGACAGTCATACTCCAGAACAAGGCGAATGTGGCTGTTGACATACAGAACGCCACTTTCATCTACAGCAACGGAACCGTGTATACATTCAACATCGGCCAGAACCTGCCTGCTGGCAATGCCATCATCGGGGCGATCCTCACAGGCATCTCACCGGGGTATAGCTCTTATCAGATATGTTCAAGCTGTCCGGGGTTGTGCAAGCCATGAAGGGTATATCGCCATTGATTGCAACCGTGCTATTGATAGCGTTTACTGTAGCCGTAGGTGGCATACTGAGCGTATGGCTGACCACATACAGCAGGACTTCTATCGACATCATCGGCACGCAGTCCAACACCCAGCTGACATGCAGTTACGGAGGAATATCGCTGGACACTCTAAAATATTCTGGCAGCCAGTATCTTTCGGGCAACATAAGGAACACCGGGCTTGTCGGTCTGGGCAATCTCTCATTGACGGTTATATGGCAGAATGCTAGCACGCTCGCCAACCAGCTTTGCACGAACAGCACCAGCGCTTTCACATGCAGCATTTCGAATGCTAGCATGGTCACGAACAATATCCAATCATTCAACTTTTCCATTGGTGGCGGTGGCAATTACCAGACCGTAAGATTGTCGACAAACTGCACGAACGCCTTTGCAACAGCTTCCAGTTCTGATGTGACTTTGGGCTAGATTTATTAGCGCCTTTTCACGATACTAGATTATGTACGAGGCTGAATTGGTCATAGAATGCGCGAAACCGGGGATTGTAGCCAAAAGTTTGCAGCCCGATGTGAAGAATGATGACATTTCTACGACAAAGATATCAAGCACCAAGCAGGCTGTTAAGATAAACATAAAAAGCCAAAAATTAAATCATCTCAAGGCGATAATTAACTCTTACCTGGCTTTGGTACAGATGCTTGAAGAGATTGAAAAAATATGACAGACTTGACGCAAGAACAGAGGACGATGGTAGCCCAGTTCCAGATGTACCAGCAACAGATGCAGAACCTGCTGATGCAGAAGGAAAGCATGAAAATACAGGAAGTGGAATTGCAAAGGGCTATCGAGGAATTGAGCGTCACCAAGCAAGTCAGCGCGTACAAGATCACAGGCAGCATCATGGTCAGCAAGCCTGTGCAGGAATTGAAGAAAGAATTGGAAGAGGCAAAGGAAGACATCGGCGTGAGGTTGAAGAGCGTCGAGGCAACCGAAGCTAGATTCGAAAGCAAGCTCAAGGAATTGCAGAGCAAGCTTACCGAGGCATTAAAGTGATTTTTATGGTTAATTATGCACCGATACTCGCATTGCTGGAGCAGATAATCAGCGACCGCACTGTGCCGAAGAATATCCGTGCTGCAGCCGAAAGTTCCAAGCAAGTCTTGTCAACTGGCGAGTCGGAAGAATTGAAGATAAGCACTGCTGTCCACACTTTGGATGAGGTGGCGAACGACCCGAACATTCCTGTCTACACCCGAACGCATATCTGGAATCTTGTCAGCATGCTTGAGCAAGCCAGGCGTGAACTAAAATAACTATTTAAGTCTAAACGCCGAAATTCTATTTATGGCATTAAAAGACATTGTCAAGAGAGATGCTGAGAAACAAAAAGAAGCGATGCCACAGCCGATTGAAGAGGAAAGCGATTTCTTGGAAATCAGCGCTGATGCGACCGAGGAAACTGGCAAGATAGGTGTCAAGATAGAGACGCTCAACGGATATGCGGACACGGACAGGGTACAGGAGATGCTGAGAGGCGGGACGATAATATTTCTGAAGATAAGGGACCTACGTGCCAAGGATTCGGCTGAATTGAAGAGGTCTGTCGAAAAATTGAAAAAGACGTTAAAGGCAAACGACGGGGACATCGTGGGCATTGACGAGGACTTTCTTGTGATTACTCCTAGGTTCGCGACGGTTTACAGAGGCTAGAAGATAAACCTTTCTTCGAGAATTCTCGCCTTTCCGCCAGATTGTTTTATTTCCAAAGCGACTTTCATCAGGTCTTGAACATCATCAAGCTGCCATACAGAGTGCTGTATCATTTTGGCATCCATCCTGCGCAACTCCCTGTTTATCCTTTTCTCTACCGTGTTGCTGTCTCTCGGGATATCGAATATCAACACACTCATTTCAATCACGTATGTCATACGTATGACACAGATAAATCTTTTCCTATAGTAGAAGAGTTATGTTGCAAATGAATGGTCAAGTTTATTGAAACCTGAAAAATTAAACTGACGCTTTCTCCAGTTTGTATTTTCTTATTATCTCATCTGCATCTTCAGCTGAAATTGGAATTTTTGCTTTGGTTAATGTTGGAACTATATTTCTTAATATATTGTAAGCAAACACTTCAGGTTCGGTGTAACCGTGTGCCATAGCAAGCTTAGTTAAATCGTTTATCAGTCCTTTACCTGCATTATATTGCTCTGTGGTAATCATACTTTTAATTAAAATAATTAAAGATTTAAACTGCCAATAATACAGCATCAAATAAAGGATAAAATTTACTTTACTAACTTGCCAGCCTTTTCGAATTTCATTTCATCATTCAACAAATTGCAAACAATCTCTGGCAAATCTTTTATCTTCACCCTCACCTGTTTCGTGCTGGTCCTGTCCCTCACCGTGCAATCATCCTTCTCCAGGCTGTCATAATCAATCGTGACACAGTAAGGGGTACCAATCTCATCATTCCTTGCATATCTCTTTCCAACGCTTCCCGCATCATCGTATTCGACAACAAAACTCTTTCTCAAATCATTTGCGACCTCTTTCGCCTTGTCACTCATGCCATCCTTCTTCATCAATGGTAACACTGCGACTTGGATTGGTGATATTCTTCCGTTCAATTCTAGCACAGTCTTTGTCTCATCCTTTTCCTTCTTTTCAGTGTACGTATCGAACAATAATGTCAATATCAGCCTATCAACACCGATCGACGGCTCTATCACATAAGGAATCACTTTTTCCTTCGTCTCATCGTCAAAGTATGTCAAGTCTTTGCCGCTGAATTTCGAATGCTGCTTCAAATCAAAATCAGTCCTGTTCGCAATGCCTTCCAGTTCCTTCCATCCCCACGGATAGCTGTACTCGATATCCCATGTCTCCAACGAATAGTGCGACAGCTCTGTCTTCGAGTGCTGCCTTATCCTCAAGTTCTCCTTCTTGATTCCCAATGATATCAGCCACTGCACCGATTCGACAATCCAGTAAGCATGCCAAGGCGTCTTGATTATATTATCGTCAAGCAACTGCGAAATCTTCATCTTCTCATGTTTCTTTGCGTCCGCTGTCAGCACGTTAAGCTCGAAACTCTTATGCGTCTTGCCAAGCAGCGGGCAATCGTTTATTTTATTCGGGTGGATGAAATATTCTATCTCCATCTGCGAGAATTCCCTTGAACGGAAAACAAAATTCCTCGGC
>SCSR01000088.1 GCA_004297575.1 archaeon | reverse complement strand
CAAGGATGTCAGGATATCGTGGGAGCACAAGGGTTTCGAGTGGATGGATGTGGAGACTGCGATGCCGCTGATGAAAAAGGGGCAGAAGGATGTGCTGGAAAAGGCGCATGAATATTTAACAGGCGGATTGCATAAATTTGTTAAGGAATGAGCATGATTTACGAGACTATCGTAGGTGCAACTGGTGCAGCGTTTGTGCTGACCGCATTCGTGCTGAGCTCTCTTGAGAAAATCCACAGGTTCAGCTACAAGTACATGGCATTGAACGGCATCGGCTCTTCGATACTCCTATACTATGCATGGCTAATAAACGGGATTATTTTCGCCGTTACAAATTCTGTTTGGCTGTCGATTGAACTATACTATCTGTCTAGAAAACTAAGAGGAAGGTAAATTTTATTCCATACCTTCAGCGCCAGGCATTCCGCCCATCCCGCCTGGAGGCATGCCACCGCGTGAAAGCTTGCCTGCAGAAATCACATCATCAATCCTCAGAATCATCTCGGCAGCTTCGGCAGCAGACTTTATCGCCAATGTCTTGACCTTCAATGGCTCTATCACACCGCGTGCCAATGCATCGCTTACCTGGCCATTAAAAACATCGACACCAAATGTAACGCCTCCCTTGTCATGCGCAGCCCTCAACCCAACCAAAACATCAATCGGGTCAATGCCAGCATTCTCAGCTAGGCTGCGTGGGATGACTTCAAGAGCATCGGCAAAAGCACGTATAGCAAGCTGTTCCCTGCCTGAGAACTTTTCAGCGTATTCCCTCAATCTCATCGCAACCTCAGATTCCGGAGCGCCTGCACCTGCGACAATCCTACCTACTTCAACTGCAGAAGATACGGCACCGATAGCATCCTCGATCGACCTGTCAACCTCGTCCACGACATGGTCAGTCGAACCGCGCACCAAAATCGTCACTGCCTTTGGATCCTTGCAGTCACGGATAAACGTCATTGATTCCCCGGCAATCTTCTTTTCCTCAACAAGCTTGGCATATCCCAAATCATCTGCAGACAAATCTTCCAAACTTGTCACAATCCTTCCGCCTGTCGCCTTGGACAATGCTTCCATATCCGATTTCTTCACGCGCCTTGTAGCAAGCACTCCTCTCTTTGCAAGATAGTGCTGCGCCAAGTCGTCAATCCCTTTCTGGCAAATAAGAACATTCGCGCCCGTGACTGCAACCTTTTCTACCATATCCTTCAGCATGGTGTGCTCCTGCTCGAGGAAAGCCTGCATCTGCTCTGGGGAAGTAATCCTGATTTCAGCATCCGTCTCTGGCTCTTTGATCTCCAATGCCACGTCCACCAACGCTATCTTGGCTTCCTTGATGTTCTTCGGCATGGCAGGATGCACGACTTCCTTATCAATAACAATACCGCGTATCAGTTCCGTCTCTTCGCTGCTGGCACCGTGCTTTTTCTCGCGCTTGATGTTGTTCACGTCTATGTTCACCTTGCCGTTCTCCTTTTCTGCGACCACGTTGACTGCGTCGACAACAAGCTTTGCTAAAAATGGCGATGCCCTCTCGACCGACTTGCCTGACATGGATGTGATGGCAATCTTTTCAAGCGATTCCTTGTCTTCAAGTGTGACAGGCATGCTTATCTCCTGCAAAATCTTCAATGCCTCTTCCTTGGCAATCTTGAAACCGCGTGTGATGACTGTAGGGTGAATATCCTGCTCCAACAGTTCCTCGGCTTTCTTCAGCAATTCTCCAGAAATAATTACAGATGTAGTAGTCCCGTCGCCGACTTCCTCATTCTGCGTCTTGGCAACCTCGACCATCATCTTCGCAGCAGGGTGTTCTATCTCCATTTCCTGCAAAATCGTGACACCGTCGTTTGTGATCACTATGTCACCGATCGAGTCGACGAGCATCTTATCCATTCCCTTCGGGCCCAAAGTAGTGCGGACTGCATCTGCGATTGCTTTCGCTGCAGCTATGTTTGCCTTTTGTGCATCCTTGCCTTGAGAGCGCAGGGTGCCTTCAGGCAGAATCAGTATAGGCTGTCCGCCCAAATTCCCTATCATTGGTTGAGATGCCATCATGAATCACGTTTAATATACCTACATACACAGGTTTAAATAGTTTATGGCCTGAACCTGACAGAAATGTTTCCTCTTGCAGATTCCAAATACAAATCCATTCTGAATGGACGTAACACTTTCTTGTGATATGATCGGTACGATGGAACATAATACATGCCATCATCCTCTTCGCCGCTGATGTCAATCTGGCCTTTTGCATTTCTAGCAATAATTGTTATCGGTTCTGACACACTGATTGATATGCCACCAGTAATAGTTGCCAAAGCTCCTGTCCCAGCAAAATCACCGCTAAAGTTACCTACACCACTGGATGCCAACGTATGCAAGCAATTGCTCAAACCTAATCGTCCATCAAATCTCTCCATAAAAAGGTTCCTTCCTAGATGGCTTATGGTCTCGACCATACCATTGATTTCCACTCCTTTTGTCCGATAGAACTCTACGTTTCCAGCAGGCTTGATTTGTACCTGATACACACCTTCAAACTTTTTAGATACAGGCTGTCTGGCATCCTTATCATGCCCATACATGCCCCAAAACAAATCGAAAATATTCATGAAAAATGAAATATCTCTGTCATCTTTATCATATTGGTATATCGTAAACGATGAGTCGCCTACATTGTATTGTTTTCTTTTCTTTTTGTCACTCAGGACTGAATAAGCCTCGGATATCTCTTTGAATTTTTCTTCAGCTTCTGGGCTCTTGTTCCTATCAGGATGCCACTGCAAAGCAAGCGACCTGTAGGCAGTTCTTATCTCAGCATCGTTAGCAGTTGAACTTATGCCCAAAGTTCCATAATAGTCCTTCCTCATGACAGTTAGTTCTTACAATAAACTTAAATCGCTACCTTTATCTCTGGTAGACCCTCGGATTGGCGAATGAATAGCCTCCGTCGCATGTTCCTGGCTGGTATTCTGCTTTCAGATTGTTTGAATCGACCAATTGTATCAGGATTCTTCCTGTCGGTCCCTTTTCGTAATTCCAGTATATACCTTCACGGCTGCCATTGTTTTCATAGCAGTATACCTTGTTATCTGTCACGTATTGGAACCCTACATTCTTGGTGCCACTGGTCTGAGGCAAGAAAACCCACTTGAGCGGAGCTGAGATGACCCCACCAACCGAGATTACAGCAGCCTCGGGAAGCGTGTTGTGGTATCCCAAAAACAGGTGGTTGAACCAATCCCCATGCATTTTGTTCCCGGCATTACCGTAGAACCATTCTCCCTGCGCTGTGCCTGCGATATCGTACTCTACAGTCCCGCAATTCTTGTCAGCCCTGCCAAGCAAACTAGTCATCTGTTCTTTCAACGGGCTAGGATAATAATTGAATGGGCACGTGGAATGTAATGACCTGAACTCATACCTGCTCGTGTTGATGAAGCTGTTGTTGTGCCTCAAATCCCATGTCCCGAAATTGAAATTGCCCTGCATCCTCCCGACAGTCCCTAACAATGTGCCTGCTTTCACGGGCTTGAGCAAAAGTATCGGGCAGTTCTGGTCGCCAGGCTTTCCTCCATACTTGCATTGATAATTGTCAACAATCTCTTTCATCTCAGCTGAAAAGCTTTTTACATGATCAACAATCCCAAAGACATCCCTGCAGAACGCATATTGTATCACGTGGTCTTCCGGGTCTGACGTGATATTGTATCTCGGCTGGATGGATGTTATCCAAATGTCGGCAGGAGCGTAAAGTGGGACTGTCTTTTCCGTTCCCTGCGTATCTACGGCGATATACACATCGGTGCTGCTGCTGGCTAGGGCATGTTCCGGAGGGCTTGTCGAGCCTATCGGTTCTATGCTAGTGATATCCTTGATGTCGACCGGGGATTGGGTGAAAAATGTATCTGCGCATTCGGGCAATGTTGCGCGCTCCTTTTCTGTCACAACCTCGTAAGAGACCCTGTTTTCATTGTTTTCTGCAAAAGTCCTTCCGACAATTGAAGAAATATCATTGATCAGTCCAGAAGTCGGCGATGATTGGCTGTCATTATTTTTAGGGTACATGACAAAAACGATTCCGATGACAGCTACTGCTGCAATTAAAATAGCCAATGATTTTCGCATCAAAGATAAATGCGTGTTGGTATGCTATTAGTCTTTCTCTTCAATCAATTTCTTCAGTTCTTTCGATGACCCGATTTCAGGCAATTCCGATTCCAGCACGACAGCCAATCCGTCAGCATTCTTCCCAGCTTTTTTAGCAATGACAACAGCTTTTGATGAAAACATGCCAGAGAGTTTCTTCACAACTGAAGTTCCCTTGTCAACGGTATAGGACAGCCTGGTAATAATTGAAAACTTCTCCTTGCCTACGATCTCGAACGGCGCAGAATACACAGACGAGTTGTCGATACCGATTCTAGAGAATTCCCTGCTTACCTTGCTCTGGAAATCCGTCTTTGGCTTCAAATGCGTCATGGGTGCGGTCTTCATCTCGTAAGGTTTCTTCAGCTTGATTGAAAGCGCGGATTCCAATTTCTTCACTGTTTCCTCGGACGGGTTGACACGCTGGTTCTCAATTTCATATATCGCCTTCTTGGAAACACCAACCTTGTCTGCCAGCTCCTCAAGTGTCATCCCTGCGCCGTTCCTTGTCTCTTTCATCAATCCTGAATCAACTTCTATCGTGTGCCTGCCTTTTGCCGAAGAGAACGGGAGTGTTTTCTCGTTGAGAATGCTTGAAAATAACGCAGGTGTAACAACGGGTATATCGAACCTTGAATAAACGACATTGTCATCAAGCTGCTCGCGGTTGTTCTTCACAGAAATCACAAACGGGTGCGCAGACAGGAAATGCGAGATTGCACGCAGGCTCATTGCTTGCTCCTGGCTCAGGCCGTCTACGTTAGTCAGCACCTTGATCAGCAGCAGCCTGTCATCCCTCTTTGCCACGATGTCAAACGAGCCTTCCGTAGTGAGAGTGCTGAACCCCTCATTCTGCAATGCCTCCACGACTTTGGCTAAATTATTAAACATTATACCACAATTATTGATACAGGGTTAAGGTATAAAAGCATTGGACCGTTAGCTTAGCCTGGTTTCTTTCTGAAAGGCCAGAAAGAGCAATCGACTTATATGTCAGCTAAGCGCTGGGAAATCGATAGGTCGGGAGTTCGAATCTCCCACGGTCCATCCCCTACCTAAATCTGTTGTGCTCTTGCTTAGCTGCGTCCTCACTTTTTCCAATCAGCCTCATAGTTTCCATTGCTATACAATCTAACGGCATCAATGCAACTGAATCAAAGTCCCTGATTGAGTAGTTGTCCTTTAACATGAATTCTTTGGACGTTGGTAGTACCAAAGTGTTTTCTTTTCCAACCAGTTTTGCCAAAGTAGAATTCTCATTTGAAGTCACTGCAAAAACTTTACATCCTGTTTTAATATGCGTTTCAGCTACATCTATAGTAAACTTCGTTTCGCCTGAACCGGAAACTGCTACTAATTGAGTATCTTTATCGATGCGTCTGGAATATTGAGGAAAGTTTTTAGAGGTCAGATACACAATTTTCCTACCATCTCTTGTATGTACGGCATGTCCAAGCCTAATAGTAAACATGTGACAGAGTTGTCCTGAAAATCCAGCTGCAACCGTACTTACATTTCCTTTACCATATGCCAAAGAACTAGTCATGCTCGTTATCAATTGTTGTGACTCGGCCTCCTGTAGTTTTCTATTAACATTACCAGCATACGTAAGTTGATCATATAGCAACCTAGTGTAGTTTGTGTAAAAATCCTGGAAATTATTACTATGGGCTAACCCATAGCTAAGGGCATCTATGCTGCTCAAAGCACCAAACTCGGATGCAGTTCCCATAACCATTACGGGCTCGCCATCATTTCCGAGTCTTTTCGCATATTCCTTGGCTTGTTGATTACTTTCTTGACCAGGAATTTTAAGAAGATTGTCGGTTATTTCTGCTATTGGAGACTTTCTATTAAAAGTCAGTAAGTTTATAATCATACCTTGATCTTTTGCATATTTTGTATCGTTGACAGATGTGGTGGTACCACCTGAACCAGACACCATAATAAACATATCCCCTTTACGTATAGAACCGGGAGTTTCACCATTTTCAAGGAAAAAAGCTTCCTTTTGTAATCCATAATAGAAATTATCAACGCCTCTATAAGCGACTAGACCGCTCCTTCCAGTTCCAGCAAAGAAGAAGTGTAATGGCGAATATAACTGTGGCAACATTTTTTCAAATGTAGGCATGTTTTCCTGTGTACAGCTTGCGATATATGGATAGAGACCTTGAAAAAGATTCATGTTCTGAAAAAAATGAGCTAAAGAATCATCCTTTGTCTCCATAATCCATAATCTGAAAATGAAACGTTATAAAGTCATTGATGCCAGCTTTTCTTTCGGAATTGCACCTTCACGAATAATTTTTAACTCACCTTCAGAAACATCTACGACAGTAGACGGCTTGCCCAACTTGCATTTGCCAGCATCCAAAACCAGATCAACGCTTCCGCCAATCTGTTCTATCGCATCAATTGCTTCTACAGGGTTCTTGCCGCCTGACAGGTTTGCGGATGTCGCAGTAATCGGGAACTTGACACGTTTCAACAACGCTTGTGCGACCGGATGGTCTGGAATCCTCATGCTCACTTTGCTGCCGCCGAGGAATTCTTGGAACTCGAACTTGGAATTCAGGATAATCGTCAACGGTCCTGGAAGGAATTTCTTGGCAAGCTTCTCTGCAAGCGGCGTGACTGCGAGGAATTTCCTAGCCTGTTCCAAATTACGGAACGCGACGGACGATGGCTTGCTCTTGTCACGTCCTTTGATTTCGAACACAAGACGTACTGCATTCTCATCAAGGGCATTCGCGCCCAGCCCATACAAAGTCTCGGTCGGATATACCACAATCCCGCCTATCTCCAGCACCTGTGCAGCCTTTTCAATTGCATCTACTTCTGCTTTCAGGACTTTCATAACTAACAAATCGATAGCCATTAATTTAAACTGAATGCACAAATAATTCATATGGATGAGGTTGATAGGAAGATACTTGCTATCCTGAAAAAGGACGGCAAGATGCCATTCGTTGAGATTGCCGATAGCATAGGCATGACCGAGGGCGCGGTGAGGATTAGGATCGGAAAATTGGTAAAGGACAAGGTCATCAAAAAATTCACCATAGAAACAACTGAAGAAATAAAATCAATCGTTTTTGTAAACACATCTTCCAGCATCCCTACTACCGAAGTAGCCAAGCGCATAAGAGAACTGCACGTGGAGGACGTATATGAGGTATCGGGTGATTACGATATAATATGCTTGGTCAAAGCTGCGGATATACATGAAACCAACAGAATCGTGGAGAACATCAGGAAAATAAAAGGCGTGCTGCAGACCAACACCTGCATGGTTCTGAAGTGATTACGAATATCGTATAATATTTACGAATATATATAGTTGTAGATTCATCTAATTTTATGTCAAGATTTGACAAAAGCTTTACAGTTAGGGTAGGTCTGAGAAATAGGAATACTAACCCTTATTGGTGGGAGTGCGGTGGAGAAAGATATCATGCTGCACACGTAAGCCTAGTCCGTGCAACAGAAAGAAACATTGCAACTGCTGTGCGAATACTAGGAATTCCACCCAAAGATGTTAAACCACTGCGCGTAATAGGATGGGAAAGTCATTATGTTGCTAAATTTGAAGTCCAAACAAAAAATGGCTATGCCGAAGATTTGAAAAGACAACTGGTTGGAATGTATGATGATGGAGATTATGAAGTACTTGACCCTATCCCATATCTGTCATAGCCTGACTGTTTTAAAAATCAGAAAGTTGATAAATGTAACATGAAGATAGTAGAACAGAAAGAATACGAGTTCTGGCCTGACAAGATAGCAGACGGACTGATAAGGGATTGGAAGGCTAAGAAACAGGTCATAAACACAGGAACATCGATGTCAGGCGAGCCGCACATAGGAAGCGCAAACGACGTCATACGCGGGGATGCGATAAGGCTTGCGTTGCAGGAAAAGGTGCCAGCTGAACTGATATGGATATCTGATAACCTCGACCCGTTCAGGAGCGTGCCTGCTGACATGCCGAAGGAATTGGAGGACTATCTTGGGATGCCTGCTTCATCCATACCTGATTTTTGGAAATGCCACAAGTCGTTCACAGAACATTTCGAGAGCAAGTTCATAGAGCAATTGAAATCAGTTTTTGTCAATCCAACGGTAATGCTAGGGTCGGAGATGTACAAGAAAGGGATGTATAATGATGTGATAAAAATCGCGATGCAGAAGAAGGATGAGATTGCTGAAATCCTGAACCAGTTCCGTGAGCACAAATTGAGTGACGATTGGTATCCTGTCGACATTATCTGCGAGAAATGCAAGAAGATTTCCACCACGAGGATTTTCGCTTATGATCCCAAGACAGCCAAGGCAAAGTATGTCTGCAGGAAAGACGAGATTATTTTGCACAGGAAGAATCCAGTGGCAGGATGCGGACATGAAGGAGAGGTCTCGATACTTGATGGGAATTCCAAATTGACATGGCGTGTTGAATGGGCTGCAAGGTGGGTATTCCTCGAATCAACATGCGAGCCGTTCGGGAAGGAGCATGCTGCGGCTGGCGGAAGCTGGGATACTGGAAAAGAGATTGCTGAGAAAATATTCAATTACAAGCCGCCCTATCCTGTAGAGTATGAGCACTTCCTTGTCAATGGTGAGAAGATGTCCAAATCGAAGGGTAATGTCATCACCGTACCGGACATGCTGAAATTCATGACGCCGGCGATGCTAAGATACTGGATGTTCCAAGGCAGGCTGACGATTGCGAAGAATATTGTTATAGAAAAGCTGGTGCCGAATCTGTTCGACGAGTTCAACCGCGCAGAAGAAGTATACTTCCATCCAGAAAAATTCGACAAGAAAGAACAGACAAACCTTGCGCGAGCATACCAGTTATCAGTCATCAATCCAGAGAAGGAAGGCATGCATGTGGAGTTTGACATGCTGAAAGGTCTTGTATCGGTTGCGCCTGAAGGGAAGGAATTGGAATTTGTTGCAAATGAGCTGGAGAAGAAAGATTTGAAGATTGTTGATGATCTGGAAGAGAAGGTAAAATTGGTCAAGAATTACATCCAATCATTTGAAAAGAAAGCGGCAGTAGAATTCTCTGACAAAGAGCGCGAGGCGTTGAAAGAATTTGCAGTCAAGCTTGCAGAAGTGAAAACAGAAGACGACGTACAAAATGTCCTCAAGGAAGCGGCAAATGATACTGGATTGTCAACAAGAGAGATGTTCAAGGCGATATACAAGGCATTATTCTCGAAAGAGACTGGTCCAAGATTGGGACAATATGTCATGCAAGTGGGCATGAAAGAAACAATAAACAAACTGAACCAATCAACAGATACAAATTAATAGGCTTGCACAGAATAGACATAATATGAAAGCCTACCATCTAAAGACAAGCGAGCCAGACCCTTATGGGAATCCTTTTGAAAGCATAGATTTGGTATCCCTGCTCATTCCTAGTGCGTCAATCCTGATAGGCTATACAAGAGACAACAGGGTGTCAGGACGCATATTCAGCTACCCATACCCTTCGAAATTTTCCAAGAGAGCGCAAGCTATTGTGGATGGCGGTAAATCGGTCCGCGGGGAAGTGATTTCAACGATAGAGCTGACGCAAGAGACAGTGAATGAAATCAGATGCAATTATAATCCAACAGATATTGAGGAAGTGCTGGGTTACCATTCGAAAGATGTGAAAGTGACCGAGCCCATCAATGAACCTATCCTGACCGCTACTCTTGTACGGATACTTTCCGGTGAAATCATAGAAAAAGAATCACTCTAGCTCTGAATATCCGCACTTCCTGCATGAGAATACAGCCGGAGGCATCTCTTTGTCTTCCATGAGGTTCTTGCATTTTGGGCAAACCCTTGTAGGATACATACAAAAATATAGTTGTCTTGCGAATAGATAATTGATGTCTGTAGTGAAGAATTGGGACATACTCTCGCCCAACTACCTGCCTGATATACTGCCGCATAGGGAAAGCCAGACGCAAGAAATTGCAAATAATCTTTCACCAGCGAGCAAAGGAAGGAAACCGCAGAACACTTTCATCTTCGGCGCACCAGGTATTGGAAAAACCGCTTCTGTCAATTATGTCTTCCGTGAGTTTGAGGAATATTCAGGCATCAAGACAATCTACATCAACTGCTGGGATTTCAACACGCCGACCGGAGTGCTGACTGAAATCGTGAACAGGCTAGGCTTGCTGGGGACAATCGTACAGAGGAGAGGGTGGGCGAAAGATGAAATCATGCAAAGGTTCAATGAGGCGATGAATAAGATCGGCAAGGCTGTCATCGTGTGCCTGGATGAGGTCGACCAGCTGGTTTATAAGGACCAGAGCGTGCTGTACGACCTGCTGAGGATGAATGCAAAGAATCCATTGGGACTGGTGTTCATCTCGAATGACGCGCATGTGTTTGCAAAGTTAGAGCCGAGGATATTGAGCAGCCTGAATGTAGAAGAGATAGAGTTCAAGCCGTACACCATAGAAGAGATGAAAGATATTTTGCAGGAGCGTGCCAGAAATGGATTGAGATCATTTGAGAACGGCGTGGTGATGCTTGCTGCCAACCATGCAGTGCAGAAAGGTGGGGATGTGAGAGTAGGGATACAGACATTGATGAAAGCTGCGACTGTTGCAGAAGAGGAAGGTACAGACAAGCTCAAGGTCGAGCATGTGAAGCAAGTTTTATCGAGCGTGGGAAAAGCCAAGCCGGAAATACTGAAGGAGAAAATCAATGATACGGAAAAAATAATCATGCAGTTGTTTGACGAGAACAAGCAGATGAAATCCACGGAATTGTATGACAGTTATCGCAGCATGGTGAAAGAGCCCATATCCGACCGCGCGTTCCGCGATTGTATCTCTCATCTCGAGCAGCTGAAGCTCATCCACATCAACAAGAAAACAGTCGACGGGAACACGAGAATCATTTCAAAGGCTTAATGCTTTTAAAGAACAATTGTTGTATTACTTTGATATAGCGGGATGGAGCAGCTTGGAGAGATTGAAAAAATCCCAATTTGCTCGTCGGGCTCATAACCCGGAGGTCGTCAGTTCAAATCTGACTCCCGCTATCTTTTTGTTATCCAATTATCGAAACAGTCCTTGAATATTTTATAATCATCTCTTTTCACGATAGGTCTTCTCTTCTCAAAAAATCTGACAACTTTAACTAAATCTTCTTTTGATCTAACTTGGAGTCTGTATGTATTTTTTGTTCGCTTTATCAAATCTTCAACTCTGGATACTTCGAATATGGGAGCATTTACCTTTAGAGTTTCTTTAATTGATTCCAGTATCTCCCTGTTTGTATTGAAGACTAGAAATTGCGGTCTTATGCGTCCTTCAGGATATCTCACCAGATTAAATGTTCCTTCCCCCTCTACAAATCCTAAAATGTATCCTGGTTCCAGTTTCACAAATAAAATTTGCTTAGAATAACTATATCACTTTCGGGAGTTAACTTCCGGTCAGCTTTCAAAAAGGGATGGGCCCACGCGGAATCGGACCGCGGTCTCGGCGTTGTAAGCGCCGCGTCTTAGCCTCATTTATCTAGCCACTAGACTATGAGCCCGTACCAAAGAATACTATTTCAATACTTTTATCTTTCTCGATACGACCAAGAAAAGGATTCCAGCCAGTACGATTATCTGCACCACGCCAGTCCAGTCAAAGTCAGGCAGGCTTGCGAGAGTGGCTTGCACAGGTATCTGCACCTGGTAGTTGCACCTTCCGCTGACGCATGCAGGGTTGCTGCCGTAAACGGTTTGTGAGCAATCGCTTGCCGTGACGCATGTCGACGGGTCAGTTGATGAGGCGATCTGAACAGTCAGCGTGTACGATATCGACGATGACAGGAATTGCAGGCTCGGAAATGCGGAACCCTGCTCGTTGTAGAGTGCTGAAGATGTGGTAGACGGGTTGTCGGCCGAAGAAAAGTATGACGGGTTGGTGGATGTGATAAAGGTGCGATAGCTGTCTTCAAGCAGGCCTGCATTGAGAATATTCAGGGGCAGCTTGTTCATGATTCCAATCGGGAAAGTGATGACCGATGGAAGGTTGAGAGAGAATGCGACCGGTTGGAATGTTCCCTGCGGATACGGCTTGTAGACTATTTGTGGATTGTCAGGATTGTTGAATGCGCAGACCACTGTATCTTTGTTTTTGTAGTCGTATGCTGGGTTGGTTATGGTGCAAGAGCCCAATCCTGCTGCGCCGGTGTATGAACAGGTTTGGATGGATGGCGAGACGCATTTGGA
>SCSR01000087.1 GCA_004297575.1 archaeon | reverse complement strand
GTGCGGATATATGCTGCGTTGAATCCAAGGAATACTGTACGCTGTCCAACCCATTCAACGAGTAGGGAATAATCCTTACCGTCCATATGCCATTCTCTGGGTTCTCTACAGACACCTGCTCGCTGCTCTCGCCGGCGCTCACCGAATAGTTCACTAATCTGCCTGATGTGTTGTAGATGAACAAATCCAAATCAGCCGAAGAATCCCAGTTGAGGTCCAATACAAGTTTCGAGCCTTCGATATCGACCTGGTGATACACTGGTTGCGACATGCTGCCTGCAGTGCTGTATGTGTGTTCGGCTGGCTGGAAAGGAACAGTGACACGGTAAAGCATGTCCTGGTCGAATGTCTTGGATGCACCGGAGTAGGTATAGCGGGCAACAAGAACATGATCTCGGTTGGTTGTGAATGAAATCAGCTCATTATTGCTATCCGTGCCGTCCAATGTCCAATGGTCGAAGACATACTCGCCGATTGTTGCCTGGATGGTATGGTCTGCCTTTACAGTGACACTGGAATCGGTTGGGAATTCCCAAGTCTTGTTCTCCCCTCCGATCAATGACCCGTTGTTGTAGCCGTTGAAGTAAATGGATGTCGACACTGATGACGGGATGTCTGATGACACGTATACTTTGCGTGTAGTGTCTCCATCATGCGACCGCCAGGCTGTCAGCGGATGCAACTCCCACCCGTTAAAGCTATGCCATCGCTCTGTCACATGTCCCGGATCCCAGTATATGAAACCTTGCACATCAATGACTGTTGAATACTGCTTTGTCTGGCTATACAATGCGTTCTCATCACAAGCCGTTCCTGCTCCGCAATATCCAGCCGCTTTCCAGTCCCTGTCTATCTCAAGATGCAGACGGCTGTAACACGTCGGATCGGTTGGTGAGGTGCATGTTCCTACGCCATCGGGGACAAACACCGGGTCATATATGTTGAAAGTAGTGTCTCCCCAGCTATCATTGCCCCAGCTGCCGCCGCCATTAATAGTATTGTATGAATGGCCGAAATCCTCTGTCATCAAATCACCATACTTTACCCCATCTATCTCAGCAAACACACCGACAATATCCCCATCGTTGTTGGTGATTGTACATGGCGGTCCCGGAGAAATCCATCCTGGAGGCGTGTTGCCATCGGTTAACCATCGTTTTGCATTGGAACCACTCGGTGCACCTGAAGGCAATTTTATCCCAGGGGTGAACGGGCTGTTAGTGAAAGAATCGCTGCCTGTAGAGTCTGCAGTAATGTCAGATATCTTCACCTTGACTGGTGTGCATGAGACTTTGGGGTTCCATGATGTTCCGGGAGGTGGAGGCGATGTATCCATGCTGATTGAAACCTGTCCTGTGCCTTTTGTTTTCACGCTAGTAATGTTGGATGACGGGTCGAAACTCCAGCTGTCTGCGCCAGTGACTCTCGATGGAACTTTTAATGCGAATACCTTTGTGGTTAGAGTAACATTCTCACGAGATCGTGCGGTGAAGCTTAAGGTATCCTTTGCATAAGACACCGAGCCGACAGAGGAGCTTGCTGAACCGTATTGCAATGAAGGGTTTGGCGCAAGCCAGATATCAGGTGCCATGCTTTTTTTCACATAAACGACGGGATTGCTCAGCGCAAGGATTGTGCTGTTAGAATCCAGTATCTCTATCCTGAAATATTGCGCATCGTCCGGAAGGGATGGGGTGAGCGTGTTGTCATATGACGAGCCTGACAGGGGTATCGTGCCGACAGTGGTCCCGTTCCTTATGAGGCGGAGTGTCTTCGCGCTGCTCGGTATATTGAGGATATCGATATCGAGTGACGCAGTAGACCTGCTCGAATCGACATAAATTGGAAACTTCCCCATTGGTATCTGGTTTTCTGCAGAAAGGAAAATCATCATTGTAGGCTTGATGTAACTGTATTCAATAAAACTTCTTCCTTGCGCTATCGATTCTACAATGCTTGATGGGGAGTTGTCGTCCGCATATGCGAATTGTGCCGGCGACCAAGTTGCAAATGGATACGTATCGTTCACATACATCGGGTGGGCTTCTGCTATCGCCTGTGCGAAAATCCCTCTGGAGAGGTAGTAGTCCCATATGTCGGTCGCAAATCCGTAAGGCTCCAAGTTTCTGGAAAACCACACAGCCATCCCATCGATAGGCCAGAGATTGTTGAGCATGCTGTTACGGTTATATTCATCGACCCCAGGCTTGGAAACGAAAAGATAATCTCCATTGCTGTGGACATTGCTTATTGATTTGCGAGTGCCACTGCTGGACTGTTGGAAATAATTATCAATGTTTAGGTAGAGCATCACATTCTGCATGTTCAGTCTTTCCCCGGACATCATCCTGAAATCCGAGCTGTCATAACTCTTGATCGATTTCGACAATGTGGAATATACCTGATCAGCTGGCTTGTTGCTACTGAGCTCTAGGGCGTCCACATATGTGTCTGCCTTGGCGCCGTTCCTGCTGTAAGCAGCGATATGGATGGCATTTATCTTGAGGTTGAGAGCTTTGCTTTCGCCGAAGTAACGTATTGCGAGATCTGTGATGTTTAGACTATACCTATTCCAGGAATTGAACTCTGGAGCACTGAGGACATGATAAACAACGTCTTCTGAAAATGGCATGTCCTCAAGACCCTCGGAAGGATTATCTTGGAGCAACAGCACCATTTTTGGTACAGATGTTCCCGAATCATAATAATTGAAACCAAGCTCTATTACAATCAACGAGTCAGCCGAGTTTGTAGTATCTTCTAATGAGACAGGATATACTGAAAAAATGAAATTGAGATTCGCGGCAATTGATGAAACCTGCCATGTCGTGTCCTGATATACCCCGGCAAAACCGAATGTCGTCCCGCTGTTGTCATCTAGGATATGTAATGAACGGCTGCCATCATCATATTTCGATGAGCTCTGTTTGGCATCCTGCTGCCCTGAACCGTGGAATTCTGTCTCCCATGAGGAAAGTGATTCAAAACCACTATCGTAAGGTTCTCCTGCAGTTATGTTCATTAGGTCGTCATCCATAGTGAAGAACACAGCATCAACGCCATTTTCCTTGTAGCCAGCCATGTACCTGTAGAAATACGGGCTCACCTCACCCTTGTCTGCAGAATTCACATGTATTACAGACCTGTAGGCATTCTGGCCAAAAATGCTGGACATGGGCTGCGGCACTTGCATGGAACCAAGGACAGAGCCAGACATGGCGATTACTATCAAACATATAAGAAACGGGTAAAGCTTCACTGCTATCTCGCTTCGATTTGCTAGCAGCTAATAAAACGCTTTTCTGTCACTTGAGTGGCATAATTTATTGCTCAACAATAAGCTGTCCTTCCATTCCCTGCTGCCTGTGGCTGTCTACATTGCAGTAGAATGAATATATGCCTGCATCTTTTGCCACGAAGCTCAACACAGAAGACGCTCCCCCAGACACAAGCTGCGTGCAACCATAACCTTCTATGCAAAGGTTATGGCTTGTATCGTCCGAGATGAACTCTATCTTCACAGCATCGTCCTTTTTCACCACGATTCTCGACGTATCAAATTCGTAGGAACTTCCATGGATTGTGAACGACCTCAGAATCGGCTGTTCAGGCGTCAAACCTTTCGTTGTAGTGTAATTCGGGACGCCCCAATAATACACGAACGCGCTAACTGCGATTGCAATGATTATGCCTACAATGAGGTAAACCGTACTGGGATTCACTCGCATAGAAATAATTCTATAGACGTATTTAAATGCTTAGCTCAAATTTTTGTGTCCTTATAAGTATTACCATATAATAACAAGTATGGATTTGCGAAACATACAGAAATCGGGAAATGCGTACTATATGTACCTTCCCGCAGCTTGGTGCAGGCAGAACAACATCACGAACAATTCACATGTGGCTGTGGATATGTCCTCAGAAGGCAGTCTTACTATCTCTCCACATGCTGACAAGAAGACTGCCAAGGCCCTGGCATTGACCATGCAAGGAAGCAGCAAGAACGTGATAAACAAGTTCGTGGTCGCATCCTATCTCAATCCGGTCAGGAGCTTTAGGATGCAGCTTGACAAGAAGATGAGTTCGCTTGATATCCTAGACCACAAGAAACTGCTCGCAGGCGTGGAGATAGTGGAGTTTGGTGATGATTATGTTTCATGCGAATCTGTGATAACTGTCGACGATCCGGACGTGCTGCTGAAGACGATGATAAGGAAGATGCTGAGCATGATCAGAATTATGCAGGAAGGGCATCTGGAGCTGGTGAACAGGTATGAAGAGGAGATAGACAGGAGCAACATGATGATTACCAAGTCGGCCATAAGCTCGCTGATGTTCAAGAGAAGCTCCAGCCTCAAACACATTGATTTGTTTTACATTGCATTGCTGTCAAAGAACCTGGAGTCAATTGCAGATAATCTTTCGAAACTCAAGAAGGAAAAAAATCTGCTAAATAATCTTTCGGAATTGATAGGCAAACTGCTTGCAACTCTCGAGTCGCTTGATATGAAATCCGCGACATCATTCATAAACGACACGTACAAAATAATCAACCAGTTGAAGCGGGATGACTTGCAGCACTTCAAGGTGAACCTGGACCAAATATGTGAGATAATCGCGGATTGGGTAATAACTCACGAAATCGAGAAGCAGAAGACCATATAGATTATGAGATAGTGCTCGTGTTAAGTCAATATTCGTCTATATAAATTATATTCCCAAAGATGTTTGATTCCCGGCTATGTCCTTTACTGCCTCGACAGCCTGGTATGCATCTTCCAAGCTATTGTAAAATGCAAATGAGAATCTGACAGCTCCAGGGAGCTTTATCAAGCCGTCAGGAACGCCTCTCATGTCCGCAGCTTTTTTCTCAAAATCAGTAATTGGAACACCCAATAACTTTGAAGTGTATATATGAGAACAGAAACAACCGCCTCTGACGCTTATCCCGCGTTTGTCTAATTCCCTTTCAACTATATCGTAGTTCCTTATTGATGAGCCAATGTTAAGGCTGACTACAGCACCCCTGTCCTTAAAATCAGAAGGTCCATATAGTTTTACGCCTTCTATCTTGCCTGCCTCTCCGGCGAAATATCTTCCCAATTCTTTATCATGCCTTTCGATTCTCTCCATGCCGATTTCTTTGAGATAATCAAGCGCATATCCCAATTCGATAGCGCCTTCCAAGTTCTGCGTGCCAGGCTCGAATCTTGCAGGAGCCCTGCAAGCAACATCGTCGTGCCTTGTCACTATTCTTATCGCGCTTCCGCCGCTAACCTTATTGTCAAGAACTTTCTCGCTTCTTTTGTTTACAAACATCAGCCCGATTCCAGTTGGGCCATACATCTTATGGCCAGAAGCCCCTCCATAATCAACATCCAATTCATCAAGATTAATCGGCATGTGACCAGCTGACTGGGCCATGTCAAGATAAATAAAGCCCCTGTCATCCACTGTCTCTTCCATTATTTTTCTAATTTCCTTTACAGGATTAATCACCCCAGTAAGGTTGGAAACATGGACAAGGTTAAGCAACACCTTCCCTTTTTTCCTCTTGTACAGAATACTTTCCAAATGTCCCAGATCTAATCTTCCCTCAGGTTTAGAAGCCTCAACGTAAGCTACTTCTGA
>SCSR01000086.1 GCA_004297575.1 archaeon | reverse complement strand
AGGCGAGGCTTGCGCGGAGCGAAAGCCTCGCCTGTATTGTGAGACTGCAGGTTGTGTTATTCCCAGCCTTTCAGATACTTCCACTTGATTAAAACCGTATGTTTTCATGAGATCGCCTGTGATAAGGGCGCGCAAGGTGGGCATGATGTCAGAGACTACGATTTCACAGAGTGTTTTCATGCATATGTTTTGGTATTCGGCTATATAAATATAACGGGGTTATACAAAACGATGCCGATTTAAAGTTTTCTATCGAATATTGGTTCATGAAGAACATCGAGATTTTGAGGGCAATCGATGATGGAAGCATTGAAAAAATATTGCCAGATTACAAGGAAGCCATGGAGAGAGTCAAGGAAATTCCATCCGGTGCTAGATGTCTAGACGATTTTATAGATTACAATCTAGGTACGAAAAATCATGGCGCAGCTCAAATATCTAGCACGATGGAATTCAAAAGAAAGTTTCATCACAGATCGACAGTGATAAGTGACTTGAGAAAAGAGGAATGTGTCGCGGAGCCTACAATATATGAGTTTCTAAAGGTTTTTGGAGAATGTAAGGGTGTCGTAAGCTGGTATCTTAAAATCGGACAGTTAGATTATTTGCTTCGCAATGAAATTGGAAAAATACACCGTGGAAAAGGTGGGGCTCCATTATCATTAACTGAGAGGTTGCAGTTAGCATCTGAAGGAAAGCTTGATGGACAAAAAGGTTATACCCGTTTTCCATTTGCTTTAGTAATGAAGGATGGAAAGCCAACATACTGGAAATTATTTGAGATTGGTGTTGTTTACAAGGAAACTCCAAGCCCATTCCAAACTATTTGAATTCATTTATCCTTGCCATAGAATTTTTTCCATGACACGATTGCCAGAGACATCAACATCATGGCGACGAACACTATCGTGGAACTGTTGGCATAAGGGGCAAGTACTGCGAATCCTGTAGAGGCTGAAGGTGCAGATGCATATGGCTGTTGCGTAACATTTTCAGGTATGGCTACGGTCACGTTTGTGGTATTCCTGCTGACAATGTAAGACCGTATGGCACTCGTGGTGGTTGAGGTGCTGGAACCTATCGGGGATGATATTGGCATGGCTATCCCACCGCCCCCACCTCCTCCGCCACTGCTTCCTGGGCTTGAAGAAGGGGAAGGCGCAGCAGGTGTGACCGTCAGCGTGTTTGAAACAGCTACCGCTTTGGCGCTAGAGCATGTGTAAACATAAGAGCCGGTTGGCAGTGTCTGTGTGTCAGGGTTCGGAACTTCCGATCCATCCCTGTTGATGTTAACAGCAGCTGTTCCAGTGTTCGAGCAGGAAATTATAGTCTGCGTGCCTTCTGTGACAGACCATGTTGGGTTGGAATTTAATGCAAGTGTGTCTGTGAATTTCTCTCCGACAGAGTATGTGCTGAAATGGGACACATTGGCCCAGACATATTTTCCCGCATTGTCCACTCCACCTTCTGGCGGGTCGAATGCCACCCACTGCGCACCATCCCATAAAAGTATTCTCAGTTCATCCTCGTCCATCCCAGCTATGTCTGAATAACTGTAGTGTGATTTGATTATCGCGTATGAAAAATTGTCCAAGACCCTCTGGTCGGCGTCTATGCTCAGATACTTGAGCGGCACGGCCGTGGGATTTGCGCTGGCAGGGTTGTCTCTTGTCACAGTGATGTT
>SCSR01000085.1 GCA_004297575.1 archaeon | reverse complement strand
TGTCCAGTACGCCTTGGAAGAACTTGCGGCTGACGTTATCCACATATGTCTTGACCTTTCCCACGCCTGGCACGTCAACTTCCATGCCAAAATTATCCATGAAATCAACCAGTATGTCAATCGCTTCTGCCTTTTCCACGTCCACCTTGATCATGTTCGGGAATATCTTGTACGCGTTCATCAGCTCCACCTTGGTGTCGTACATCAGGAACGTTATCAGCACCGCATACCCGCCATAGAACTTGACGCTTATGTAATTCCCGCCGATGATGGAAGTCTTGTCTGGCTTGTTGTAGACGTCCTCAATCTGGGGCTTGCTGATACCAAAAGCCGGTGAAAACTGCTCGATAACCCTGCTCCACTTGATTGGCATATCCATAGAATTTGGGGGTTAAAAATAAAATACTTATTGCCTGTTTCACCACTGCGTGTTTTTAGTAGATATTCTTAAATGATAAAGCACGATTTGCAAGTATGCCTGAGAAGAAACTCTACAGGTCGCAGAAAGATAGGATAATCGCCGGAGTCTGCGGTGGCATAGCTGAATATTTTAACATCAGCCCGTGGGTTGTGCGAGTGGTCTGGATTATCGTGGTGATTTCGAGCTTTGGTGTCGGAGTAGTGGCGTACCTGCTTGCATGGGCGTTGATACCAGCTGGTCCTAAAAGGGGCTAGACATCTGGTTTAAATTATTATGGCACAATCACAATATCATGGCTGTAATTAGAACTGCAAAATTAGAAGATGTGCCAACTATAGCCAAGATGTACATAGAATGTAGAATAGATGATGGTTATTTTACCGAACCTGTATTGAGAGAGCAATATACGAAGCATCCGACTTCATTTCTGATTGCAGATGAGAACGGTAAAGCTGTAGGTACGTTATATTACCAAGCCGATGGCATGGCTGGGAGTGTTTGGAAGTTAGGTGTTCTACCATCCTATAGAAGAAGAGGCATTGCGACAGCATTGATGAACGAGGCAGAATCAAGAATAAAGGACGCTGGTTGCCTTGCTATGGTTGTCTTGTCGAAGAAGGAAGAAGATGCGATAAGTTTATATGAATCGCTTAATATGGAAAAGTCCGATACTCAGCCTATGATTCGTTTGTTCAAGTGAGTTACTTTTTCTCAGTCCATGAGAATTTCTTCTGCAATGCAGCCGTATACATCTTCGTCCAATCCAATCCTACTTTATCCAACCATGCACGATACACGCGAGGATCGATGTAATTCTTGAGAGACGTTCCGAGGTTCAATTCTTTCGTCTTCCTTGCAAGCTCGATGTCCAGTTTCATCTTCTCAATCATTTCCTTCAGTTTCGCAGCTTGCTTTTCTGTCTTTGGCGTCGTTGCCATCAGCTTGTTCAGTTTCTCCTGCTTGCGTGCGAATGTCTCCTCCCATGTCTTTGGCGGAGTCTTCTTGTGGTTGCATGTCAACGCCACTTCGACATTTCCCATCTTGGCATAATACAATTTCATCCACGCGCTGTCATTCTGCTTGATCTTCAGCTCGTTGAGATATGCTTGCAATGTCTTGGTCGCATGATATGTCCTGAAAACTTTGGCAGTCACCCCTTTCACGCAGCCGCCTAGGAACAGATTGACTGTACGCGAAGTGATGCCGTCGAAAACAAGCTCCTCATGCTTTTTGTCATTGGTGAACTCTTTCATATTCTTCACAAACATCGGCTCTGCATCCGATATCGGAATCGTCTTCTGCCATCTCACGCTGTCCTTGCCAAGAAAGTCAAACTCCACCCCGTCAGGCTTGAACTTGATATGCTCTACACGCAGCGTCGATGCACCTACAGTGTCAGCCTCGTCCTCATCCTTCTCGTCACCCACTCTCATGACAAGCTTGTCTATGATATAACAAACGGTAGCAACTTTCCTTGTCGCGACATCCTTTGATTTCATGCTGTCGTCTATGCACTTTCTGATTTTCTCGATGTTCTTCTCAACCATCATCGCCTTGTCGTACTTGAGCTGGTCCTGCGCCTGCCTCAAGCTTGAGCTCTCGCTAGGCCAGACATATTTCACTTTCCCAGTCAGCCTGTCCTCCCATGACGCCACCCACATGAACTCGTCGCCGTTGATGACCTTCTTCCATTGCCCTGCAGGTATCAGCGCGTCCTTGCTCAAGTTCAGTATCACATCCCCTTCCTGTATCCTGTATTTCCACTTGCCACGCAGAGGGTGATTGCCACGGCCGATGAAAATCCCGGGCGGCTCCACCATGTAATTGGCAACCTCAGCCTTGTTCCCGTCAATATCCACATACCCGTACTTTTCCTTCAGCTTTTCGCGGTTCTTTTTGCGCTCAATAGCCAGCGCCTTTTTGTCTTCCTTGCTCAGGTTCTTCTCGGCTTCCTGTATCTTGACAATATCCGAAAAATCGATATCTCCTATCTTGATGTTGGCAAATTCCTTCGGCAAGACTTTTTTGAAATCAGCTAAAAAATTGCTCGCAAACACCTCGTCATTGGAATAAGGCGTCGGAATCTTCTTAGCCCACGCCCAAATCATCTCTTCCTGCTCGGGATTGAGCTTGAACTTCTTGCCGTTTATCTTGACAGACAGCCCTCTTGCCTGATATGTCGGTGGAAAGTAAACCCCGCTATGGACGAATTTCTTCCATCTGGCTGCCATTGTAATAAAATGGATTTCCGCTTTTTAATATTATGCTACAGGAAGGTTTCTATAAACATTCTCACAGGTTTGGCAAACACCATCACCGGCACGGTACATCCGCATTTAGAACAATCCGTTTTTGGTCCCATGACACACGGTTTTTTGGCATTTCCCTCAGCATCTAGTGAGATATCTGCACCTTTCTTGACAGGACATTTATCGCCGAAAATATTCAGCTGGTTATTTGACCTGAAAGATTCTATCTCTCTATCTGACATTGCTATAAAATCATTGCCCATAAATTGCATGTTTCTGTATGCTATTCCCATTTTAATGTTTCCATTTGTCCCTGAAAGAACATTCAAAAGCCCTGTGCTACATAACCTTTCATCGTACTCCATATAATTTGATTTGAGAATATCAGATGGTATTTCCTCTTTAATCATTGCATGTGGAGCTTCTATTTCTGGAATCAGGATGTCGTGCACCACACAATTGCTGAATATCCCTGTAACTTCACTTTTCAGAAATTCTTCAGATGTCTTCCGACAAACATCAAAAAGTTTCGAAAATATTTTAGGTCTCTTCGGTAAGATGCTCCCTAAAAGGCTGAGATACATTGATTCACTTGACGCCAGCAAGTTAGAACGTCTTTCTACCTCATGATATATCTCACGGTATTTCTTATTGCTAAAAACACTATACGGATTTTCAAATCCTTTCTTGACTTCATCTAATGTCGCAGGTAACATACTATTCTTCCTAATTCCGAGCCATTTTCGCGTAGCCTCCTGCTCTACATACTGCGGTTTCTCATAAAGGAAAGTCAGATAATCGGGTAAGGCCACTATAGGATAAACATCAAGTTGTAATTTCTTCACATTCTGATTTTGAACCTGTAAACTAAAATATCTGCAATTCAAATAGAAATCCTTACATCGACAGCTTTCGCAGCCTTGTCATTTACAATCAGCGGGTTGATATCCAGTTCCTGAATCTTTTTTTTCAGTGGCAGTTTTGACAGTTTCACCAATGCATCAGTCAGTGCTTTCATATCCACAGGTTTTTTCCCACGCAACCCATACAAGATTTTTTTGAACTTCAAATCGTCCACCATCGAGGTCGCATCCTCTGCAGTAATCGGACATACACGGAAAGTAACATCCTTTATCGCTTCTACGAAAATCCCGCCCATTCCCAGCATGATGACCGGTCCGAATGTCGCATCGTTCTTTATCCCCAAAATGAGCTCCTGCCCCTCTACAAACTCTTGAACTATGAAACCTTCTGCACTTTTGATTTTCGACAATTCCTTGAACGCGCTTTCCAGCTCTGCATCGTTCCTTACAATCTTCACTCCGTTCACTTCGGTCTTGTGGATGATCTTCTTGGAGACAACTTTCAAAACCAGCGGATATCCTACGTTCTTCGCAGCCTTGACAGTATCTGCGTACTTTTTCACAACAAGACTTTTAGCAACAGGAACATATGCCTTGACGATGTTCTCAGCATCCTTGCCAAGGAGGAGTTTCATACTACAAATTTTGCTTTTACAACTTATATTCTTAGCCGATTGGAGCACTGGGTATTTAAGCATTGGTTGCACTCTAGAGTATGTGAGAGAGTTCACCGTTTTCAGCAAAAACGAGCCAGGCGAATTGTCAAGCATATTCGATGCATTGGCAAAGTACGCTGTAGGCATCTCATCGGTTGTGACTGAAGGGACCATTGAGAACGGTCCAATCAAACTGGTGACAGAAGATGCAGAGGCGGCGGCAAGGGCTTTGGAAGAGGCTGGCATTAGTTTTGAAGTCAGCGACCTTCTTCTGGTCCGGGTGCTCAACCAGCCTGGTGAGCTGGGCAGGATGGCCAAGACGCTGGGGGATGCCGACATAAACATCGAAGCCATCTATCGTCTGGGCAATGGCAGATACGCCATCAGGGTCAATGATATGGGTCATGCCAAGCAGGTTCTCAATGACAGGTTGCTCTAGCCCCACAATTCCATCTTGTCAGTAATTTATTGTCCAGATGGTAAATTAAATTATGAATAATGCCAACACCTTGACTGTCCTTATCATAGCTCTTGCAACTGTCATGGCAATTTACATATTGCCTCTGATACCGAACTTTCTGAAAACAGCTGACGCAGGTCAATTGTCTTATCTACAACCCCAATTCATCCTAGTCTTTCTGATTTTCGATGCCATCATGATAGGAATTCCTGCATGGATACACAAGGTCTACGTGAACGATCACAGCAAGATAAAGAATGTGTGGTTCTTCGCATTGTTCGGAGGGGTGATAGGCGCCTTGCTCGGGGAAGGGGGAAATGTGGTCATGATTATACCTTATACGATACTTATGATGGTCTATGCTCATCTGTACAAGAGGTTCGCATGGTGGAAGGTGGCACTGACCGCATATCTGGGCGGCATAGTCGTGGAGAATATAATCAACAGAGCTCCCATACAGGGCTCGACACTGGTCTGGGTTGCCTTTTTCATTTACCCATACTTTGCCACAAAGATATTCGAAAACAGAAAGACAATCAGGTTATCCAATATACTAAAAGGGTTGAAGTGGGTAATCATCGCTTCTCTTGTCACGACAGGTTTGGCAGCGTATGCAACCAGGAACAATTTATCCCCGCCCCTGATGCTGTGGGGGGCTGCACTGCCCTTTTTGGCTCATTTCCTATACAAGACTTTCAGGAAAAGAAGATAGCAGGGCGCAATTTTGAAAGTTGCATACCTCAATAATTCCTGATACTCAGCTAACATTATTATAGTTGCGATTGGAATAAGGTTTCATGAAGGAGTATGATGTTTTCGGCATTGGCAATGCGCTGGTGGATTTCCTGTTGCAGGCTGATGACAACATGTTGAAAGAGCTGAACCTGGAGAAAGGACATTCACACTTCATTGATGAGAACAAGTCGAAAGAAGTCCTTGAAAGAATCAAGGGCAAAGACATGAAAGTGGTTCCAGGCGGCTCTGCTGCAAACACTCTGGCAATCCTCGCAATTCTCGGAAGCAAGGCAATATTCTGCGGCAAGGTTGGGCATGACGAGTATGGAGACATTTACGAGACAGGGATGATAGAGAGCAATGTCAAGTCAAGCATTTCCAAAATCGACAGGCTGACAGGGCATG
>SCSR01000084.1 GCA_004297575.1 archaeon | reverse complement strand
TGTTGAAGGAATACAAGACTCCGTTTGTGGTCGCTGCGACGAAGATAGACAGATTGCGCGGATGGAATGCACAAAAAGAGACGCCGTTTATCGAAAGCATACAGAAGCAGAGGGATGATGTCAAGACGGAATTGGATGAGGGAATATACAAGCTGGTCGGGCAATTGTCCGAAAGGGGATTCAACTCGGAAAGGTATGACAGGGTGGATGATTTCAAGAAACAGATTGCGATTGTGCCGGTTTCCAGCATCACAGGAGAAGGGATTGCTGACTTGCTTACGGTTCTTGCAGGATTGTCGCAGCAGTTTTTAACAGACCGCTTGCAGTTGTCAGAAATACCGCATGGGACTGTGCTGGAAGTGAAGGAGACCAAGGGATTCGGACCGACCATTGACGTGATATTGTATGATGGTGTGCTGAAGAAGAATGATACACTTGTCATCGGAGGAAGAGAGCCGGTTGTGACGAAAATCAAGGCGCTATTGAGGCCGAGACCTCTGCAGGAAATCAGATTGGAAAAACAGTTCGAAGCGGTTGATGAAGTTCATGCTGCAACAGGAATAAAGATTGCTGCACCGAATTTGGAAAATGTAATATCAGGCTCGCCGATTGTCGCGACAAGCAAGGAATCAGAAGTTGAAAGTTTGAAATCGCAAGTAAGGAAAGAGGTAGAGGAAGTCCAGTTCACGAAAGAGGTTGACGGGATAACGATTGTTGCCGACACGTTGGGAAGCCTGGAAGCGATGATAAAGATTCTGACAGAAGAGGGATTGCCGATAAGGAAGGCGAAGGTTGGCGTGCCGCTGAAACAGGACATTGTGGAATTGGAAAGCTCTTCGGAGGACAACCGTGTCTTGCTTGCGTTCAACGCACAGATTCCGCAGGAAGTCGCGTCATATGCAAAAGATTTGAACATTGCAGTTTTCTCAAGCGACATCATTTACAGGCTGATGGACGAATACAGGTTGTGGACAAAGCAGAGGGAAGACAGGAAGAAGGAAGGCAAATATGTACTGCTCACATGGCCTGGAAAGGTGAGGTTCATCCGCGGAGCTACATTCAGGCAAAGCCATCCTGCGATTTTCGGCGTAGATGTTCTCGGCGGGAAGATAAAGCCTGGATACATGTTGATGAGCAAAGACGGAACCATAATCGGGAAAATAAAACAGCTGCAGAAAGAGAGCAAGGATGTGCAGGAAGCGAAGACGAATGACAAGGTCGCTGTCAGCATCGAAGGCATCACGATTGGAAGGCATGTGAACGAGGGAGATACGCTTTATGTCGATGCTCCGCTACATGACTTGGAAATCATGCAGTCAGAATTTGCAGACAAGCTTGCACCAAATGATTTCACAATAATCGATGAAATAAGGAAAATCAAACAACCAAGTCGTTGACTTTTCCCAACTCGGTCCCGTCAAGCAGGTATGCGGTTGACTTGTCCAGGTTGAAAATCCTCGGCAATAACGGACCAAGATCCTTCTCATACAACACACGGTTGACAGGCGTGCTTCCAGCCATCTTGTTGAATGCGGGGACAGCGATCGCGTTCAGTTCTCCTGTCTTTTCAATTTTATAATGTTCCTTTATCCTCTTCTGGTCGAGCTTGCCTTTTATCCATGACTGCTCGATGTGCACATATCCCATGCCATCGCGGAATTCTATTGCCGGCTGCAAATGCCCGATGAACAAGTAATCACACTGCATCAGCGCTTTGCCAGGCCATGCATGGCCATGGAAGAAGCCATACTTGCCGATCTTGAAGCCAGCGCTGCCGTAGAGCTTGACCTGCGTGGGCAGCATCATCTTGATGAAGTCGTCATGGTTGCCTGAAGTAATGATTACCTTTACGCGTGTCGATAAATATTCCAACAGTTTCGGTATGTCTCTCAGCTCCTGCATGTACGAGCCAGGTACTTTGTGCTTCACATCTCCCAGAACTACCAGAGTCTTTGCATGAGTGATGTCAATCAGCTTGTCAATCGTTTCCTTGAACTGCTCTATCTGCTTGTTTATCTTTATGCCAGAACGGATCAAGTCTGTCTCCAAGCCTATGTGCATGTCCGTGATGACTAGCATCTTCTTGTCCGAGATGAATGCTGCGGGATAGTTTGTGAGGAATTTTATTGGCATATTTACACTACATCAGTTGGGCTTAAATCTTTTAGGAAAAAATAACGAATATGAAACTCTGGGATGCGAGCAAGACTAAAGAGTCTGTAATAGAATTTTGCGCAGGCTGGAACAACAAACCTAGAAGACCATACGACGACCGTTTGATTCCTTACCAATTGAAACTGAGCAGGGTTTATTCAGATTATTTGCATAGGGTAAAACTCATAGATTCAGAAATTATCACAGCTGTACATCATGGACTGAAAAGGTTATCCAAAAGTTATACTGACGGTAAACTAACTGTGCAAGGATACGAAGATGTGCAGTCGCTGGTCGAATCCAAACTTATCGAGTGGTATGGCAACAGAGTTGGAAGCATGCATATGGGATTGAGCAGAAATGACCAGATCGTAACGTTGGAGAGAATGTGGATGAAAGACCAGATCGCAGAGACTAGAAGCGATCTGGCGTCTACTATTTCAGTACTCGACGAAGAGATGAAACAAAAAGGCAAATTGGTTTTTCCTGGATATACTCATCACAGGATAGCTATGCCTGCAGATTATGGTGAACTTTTGAAATCTTACAAGGCTGGTCTTGAACGTGATATGGTATCTCTGAACCAATGGATGCAACTATACAACGAGTGCCCGCTAGGCGTGGGTGCTGGTTTTGGTTCCCCAGTGAACCCGAACAGGGAAGTTTTGGCTAGGAATTTGGGATTCATCAAACCTACAGAAAGCAATATAGACACAGTAACCACGCGATGGGAATCTGAAACCAAACTGGCAGACGCGATGAAAATAATGATGACTCATCTGAGCACGATAGCACAAGATTTCATAGTATATAGCATGGAGGGATATGACCTCATTTCTCTGCCACGTGAGTATTGCACCGGTAGCAGTATAATGCCGCAGAAGAGAAATCCTGACCCATTGGAAACCATAAAGAGGAAAGCTAAGACCATCGAAAGCAAATCGTATGAGCTATCCAACATAGGAAAAGGGAACATTTCAGGATATAACCGCGACACGCAAGGAGCAAAATATGCGATAATGGATGTGTTTGATGAATCAGCTGGATGCCTAGATATCATATCAGGAATAATCAAAGGTGTCAAAGTGAATGAGGAGAAAGCTAAAGAGTTACTTGAAAGACATGGCGCATTCAGCGCTGCAGAAGCTGTAAGAAAGTCTATCGAAGAAGGTACGCCATACAGAAGCACGAAGCTTGGTTTGGAAGAACAAATGAAGAGCAAAAAGGATTAATCCCTAAGAACTTTATACATATGCATGCAGCTTGGTACAGTCATAACTTCTGAGGACGGGCCCAATACAGGCAGCTTCAGGTTTGTAATCGATGACAAGGCACATGTGAGAAAG
>SCSR01000083.1 GCA_004297575.1 archaeon | reverse complement strand
TGCAATCAGCTCTTCGGCAGCTCAAGGCCGATGATCTTCGACTCGCCATCAACCATGCTTACTCCATATATCCTGTCACCGAACTTGATGGTCTGGTCGTTGTGTGTGATGACAATGAACTGCGATTCTGTCGACAATTCCTTGATCAGTTTTCCAACCTTCATGCTGTTAGACTTGTCCAATGCTGCATCAACCTCATCCATGATGTAGAACGGTGCAGGCTTGAACCTCTGGATTGCAAACACGAATGCCAGCGCTACAACCGTCTTCTCTCCACCCGACATTGAATCGATGTTCAACATCCTCTTCCCTTCAGGGTTGGCTTCTATCATCAGCCCGCTCTCCAAGTCCTCCGGGTTCTCCAATTTCAATGCAGCACTTCCTCCAGCCATCTTTGTAAAAATGCTCTGGAACTCCTTGTCCACCTCGTGCAGCGTGTTGTTGAAAACTTCCTTGCGTTTGGTCTCTATCTCTGTTATCATGTCTAGCACGGACTTCTTTTCTTCCAAAATCTTCTCATATCTTTGCTTGTAGGAATCGAACTCTGTCCTCAGCTTGTCAAATTCCTCGATCGCGCGCATGTTCACCAGACCGATGGCGCCCAGCTCCTTCTCAACCTTCCTCAACGACTCTTCAAGCTTGTGCACCGCCTCGTCAATCATCTGCACTTCCCCGTACTGTGTAAACTCTGCCTTGGCAGCATCCAGCTCAGCTTCCAGTTTCGCTCTCTCGATGTTGAGCCTGTTGATTTCTATCTCCAGATTGACTCTCCTCTCATGCATCTTCTTCCTCTTCTCTCTCATCTCCACGATTTCATGTTCCGAAGACACGCGCATCTTGTCAAGGTCAAGCAGTTCCTTTGCAGACTCGGATGTCGCATAACCCTTCAATTGCTTCTCCATGTCCTTCATCTCTTCCTGCAAAAGGTTCGTCTCCTGCTGCAATCTCAATCTCATGTCCCTATACTTGTCTATATCCTCGACCATCGATGCTCCCAAAGTCTTCTGATGCTTGAAATAATGGCCACCTACCATCGCGCCGCTCCTCTCAGCAAGGTCACCGTCCAGCGTAATCATCCTCGCCTTGCCGATGCCTATATTCCTCGCAACATCAAGGTTCTCAACGATCAGGTTGTTACCGAAAACAAACTCTATCGCCGACATGTACCTAGTGTCGTACTTGATCAACTTGCTTGCAACGCCAATCACTCCATGCTTGCTCAACAGCTCGTTCTCACGGAAAAGGTTCGGTCTGATCTTGTTCAACGGCAAAAACACAGCACGGCCAATCCTCTCCCTCTTCAGGAAATCAATGCAATAAGCAGCTACTGCGTCATCGTCAACAATAATGTCATGCAAGTGAGGTCCTGCAGCTACTTCGATGGCGGTCTGGTATTTCTCAGGAGTTGATATCAAGCTTGCAATGGTCCCGTGAACACCCTTCAGCTTCAATCTCACTATGGTCTGCACGGCACGTGGAACTTCTCCCGTGAACTCCATCTTCCTCGATTCCAACGTTTCCAGTTTCTCAATCAGGCTTTCCAGCCTTTCAATCTCGCGCAGGTTCGAATCCATCTTGTCCTTGTTTATCAGCATCTTCGAGCGCAGTTCGGAAATCTCTTTCTCAATCTTTACAGTCTTGGATATATCCACCAGCTTGTTCGCGACTTGCCTTATCCCAGCCTCGCGCTTATCCAGTTCATCTTCGATTGCTGTTATCTCTTGCTGCAGCTTTTCATTCTGTTCTGTCTTTTTCTTGATGTCCTCGTCAAGCTTGGTTATCTGCTCGCCGAATGTCGTGGTTTTCTTATGTGCCAATGATGCCTTGTAAGTCAGCAACTGTTTCTGCAATTCCTGGTACCTCATCGCCGCGTTTCTCTCACCCTCCAGTTTCTTAAAAATGTCATACTTTTGCGTGATTATGATTTCAGCCTCTTTCAGTTTCTGCTCGACGACATCCAAGTCCTTCTGCGCCTTGAACCTCTTGTCGCTGTATTCCGCAATACCTGATATCTCATCGATGATGCCACGCCTTTCTACAGCATTCATGTCTATTATCTGCATCACGTCACCTTGTAGCAGGATGTTGTGCCCTTCAGGATGGATTCTTGCAGCTGCCAAAGTTTCGATGACTTTCTCCCTTGTAACTGTCTTGCCGTTGAGCTTGTAGACCGACACACCAGACTTGTTAACCTTTCGCATGATTGATATTTCCGTGTCCTCGAATGGGAACACTTTCTCGGAATTGTCAAGGTACATTATCACAGATGCATAATCTGCCGGGTTGCCTTTCTCGCCGCCATGGAAGATGAGCTCGAACAGCCTGTCAGCACGGAGGCTTTTCGCAGAAGTCCTGCCAAGCACGAAAGAGATGGCGTCAAGGATGTTAGACTTGCCGCTGCCGTTAGGGCCTGCTATGACATTGAAACCGGACAACAGAGGGATGGAAATCTTCTTGTTAAAGCTCTTGAAGCCCTGTACTGTCAGCCTTGAGATGAATGTGCGAGCCATATACTGAATATAATTAGGAGGAACATGTATTAAGAAGTTTTTATACGCGCGCTTGTTGGTAATTTTCCAAAATCTTTTCTGCTTCTTGCTCCCTCTGTTCCTTGAAAACTTTACCGTATTTCGCATAAAGGCTCGTAGCAGCAAAATACGGATCTGCTAAATCTTTTCCAACCTTTCTCATACTTTCTTTTTGGTCTTCTGTAAGGGATTTAAGTTCATCAAATGCTCTGCTCATACCCTTTTGTGTCAGAGAATAAATAGCATGATCCTCTCTATGTCCAGATATCCTTCCACTTCTCACATGGATATGTCCATTTGCAGCCAATGATGATATAGTATCCTTAAGGTCGTTATCTACGGGTCCCCAAGGAGAGCAAATTATTTGCGGGTCGAATTTGAAACTGAACGATGGTTCCAAACCAGATTTCTCCTGTCTTCCGCCTTCTGACAAGGCATACGCACCTGTATACAAGCGATATTCTTGGTAGACCGGCACTTGTACATAAAATCTATTGAGAGAATATGATAGCAAAGCCAGCAAATTTCCAAAATCATTATAAGTCTTAGCAACTGCTTGCACGATAATAGATTGTTGCGATAGAAATAAATCCTTGACAACCTGAAATGACTAGACAGTAAAAATATTCTTCAGTTCGTCAGGAATGGTGAAAATTCCAAGATGCAACCCGGCATCTGCATACGTCCAGCACATGATGGCTGCCTCGAATGCCTGCACGTACTTGCCCTGCTTATAGAAATGCTGCGCGTCTGCAAAGTAAGCCTCGATGAGCTTCAATATGTCCTTGCCTTTCGGGTCTGCCAGCTTTAATTGCGGCAGGAAACCCTTCACACGCTCCACTTCCTTCTTCGCCTCTTCTTGCATAAGAATAACTGAAACTTATTATCAGATAACTACACTATAAATTTATGGGCAAGCTAAAAGTTAGACATTCGTTCAAGAGTACTGTGAAGTATGTGATTAAAAAAGAGCAAAAATTTCTAGAAAGATTAGGTAGGATGTAAGCCTATGAACAATATCTATCTCCCTACACGAATTAGAATATGATATATATGGCAATACAATATCCATCAATCGATGACGTGGTTGAGATTAACAAGAAGGTATTGACTGAGATAAAAGCGAAAAAAGCGGACAGGAGTGCTCTAATGCCTACAGGTAGGTTGGTTATAGGAAAAGTCATCGAAGATACCGAGAATAAAGAAGGAGATATTTTTGACAAGGCTGTGGTTTTGCTGAGCGGTCTGGTGCAAAGACATCCTTTTGAAAGCGGCAATAGAAGAACTGCATTAGCTATAACAACATCTTTTTTGGAGGTGAACGGGGAAAGGTTAAATATCACTCACGACATAAACGTATTGAAAGGGATAAGGGAAAGATACTATACAGATATGGAAATAAAAGAATGGCTAATGGGAGGCGAAATGCGTGCGTTCGAAAGAAAGTAAATTTGTAAAGAAAGCAGAAGAATTCATTAAAAGGGAAAGGGAATTTCTTGAAAAAGTAGGCAGGATGTAGCCATATGAGCAAAAAGCTGATTCTCGCTTTGGTGATAGCTATAATACTGGTTGCTGTTGCGTATTCACTAAAGTGATATCATGAACATATCCTACAAGAGACTGGCACAATACTATGACAAGATATACTCGTGGAAGGATTATGCAAAGGAAGTAGACTTTATAGAAGGGTTGTTCAAGAAATTCAAATTGAACGTCAAGGATATCCTGGAAGTAGCATGCGGGACTGGCAATCATACCGTCCTTCTGGACAAGCGCGGTTATTCTGTCGTGGGAATTGACATAAGCAATGACATGCTGGATATAGCTAGAGGAAAGGTGAAAGGTGCGAAATTCATCCAAGGGGATATGCGTAAGCTTGACGTCAGAAAGAAATTCGATGCTGTGCTCTGCCTGTTTAATTCCATTGCATATAATCATGATTATAGCGAGCTTGAACAAACTTTGAAAAATTTCCACAATCATTTGAAACCAAACGGAATATTAATTTTTGACAATTCCTTTTTCAAGGAGACTTTTATTGATGGCTATAGCAGAATAAATACCGTAGATGAGGAAAACATGAAATTAGTAAGGTTCAGCAGCAGCGAAAAATTGGAAAGTAATTTTAAGCTTGTGTTTGCATACCTGATGAAAAAGAATGGGCAGTTGGATTTTGATTTCGAGGAACATGTTATGGGGATGTTCGGAATAAACGATGTTAAGAAAATGATGAAAAAGATAGGATTCAGGACTGTAGTTTTCAATGGATTTACAGATAAACGATATAATGGTAGGGATAACGCGCGTACTCTGATTTTTGTGGGACTGAAATTAAGGCAATAATCTTTCTGGATCGCGTGGGAACAGCGTAGCTTCTCTCACATTCTCCAGCCCGACCAGCTGCTGCGTGAATCTCTCTATGCCTATCGAGAAACCGCCCATCGTAGGCACGCTGTACTTGAAGAATTGTGTGAACCAGTTCATGCTGTCAACGTTCATCTGCTTTTCTTTCAGCTGTTCCAGCAACTTGTCATACCTGTGCTCTCTCTGCCCGCCTGATGACATCTCCATGCCCTTGAACTCCAAGTCAATGCTGCGTGCCCATGGCGTGCCTTCGTCCTTCATGACGTAAAATGGCTTGACAGCGAATGGGAATTTGTTTACAAAGAAAAACTCGCTCTTGTGCTTCTCCATCACATACTTGGCCAACAATGCCTCCGATTCGCGGTCATAATCCTCACCTACAGGTATCTTCTTCCCCATCTCCGCAAGGATATCATAAACCTTCGGGAATTCCAAAATAGGGAACGGAGTCTTTGGAACTTTTATCTCAACTTTCAGTAACTCAAACTGTTCCGCGCATTCCTCTTTCAGTTTCTTCATCGCATGCGTAACCATTGCCTCTTCCACAGCAATAACGTCATACTCGTCCTTGATGAACGAAATCTCTGGCGCAATCGTCCTGTGTTCTGTCATGTGCCTGATGGTATGCGATTGCTCGGCTCTCCAGCTCGGGCCCATGTCGAAAATCCTG